>CAYHRC010000085.1:5119-9164 GCA_964358565.1 uncultured Sphingobacterium sp.
TGTGAGCGGAAATCGGTGACCGGAGGTCTGAGGTCTGAAGTCGGAGGTCTGAAGCAGAAAGCTTTAAGCTGCTTTATCTCTTAAGCTTTGAGCCTTAAGCCCAATAGCTTTAACCCAAAAAGCCCTAAAATTTAACCCTTAAGCCTTTGAGCCCTAAACATTTAAAATGAAACAAAAAACCATAGCCCTAACCCTGTTTATATTGGCCGTATGCCAGTGGAGCTCCCCTCTTTTTGCCCAGAAAACAGATTTATTGATCCTGCCTACCATTCATTCGGGACATAAAAAGAACGTCAATTATACCTTTGAGAATGTTTCCAACATCATTAAGAATTTTAAGCCGGATATTATTGCGGTTGAGATCCGTCCGGAAGACATGGATCAGGATACTGTATACCTGAAGCAATTTTATCAGCCTGAAATGATCATGGCTAAAAATGCATTTCCGGGCGTTCGTAAAGTCGGGATCGATTTTATGGGGAATGATATGGTCGGAAAACATTTACCTGCTTCCTTCAACCAGGATACGACAGGAGATATGGGAAAATTCCGGCTTGCCAATTCAAAACTCATGCGCGACAGTGCAATCATCCGGGCAAGAATAAATAAAGGCCTTGTAGCTCTTAAAACAAAGCAGGGTCAAATGATGTCTACTCTAAGTGCTTCTCAATTATTGGATGGAAGTTATGACCGTGTTACAGATGAATACACCAGGGGACAAACAGCTGTATTAACGAACACCCCATACCAGTATTATGATACTTTCAGCATCAGCCGGGATCAGAAGATTGCAGAGAATATCCGGGATCTGGCAATAAAAAATCCGGGCAAAAGAATAATTGTCCTCTCTGGAGCTAATCATCATAATCGGGCTGTTCAGGTTTCGGCTAAGGTCAGGAGCATCAATCTGGTCAGGGAGGTAAATGATAAATGATCAGAAGCCAGATACTTATCTATTATCCTGAAATTTTTAGCCCTGAACATTAAGAGCTGATACTACGTTTAAAAGATTAATTTTATGTTCTGTTACCATGAATAGGTCTTTAATCATAATTATCCTGGTTTTTTATTTCCTGCCCCTGCAGGCACAGAAAGTGGGCCTGGTATTCAGCGGGGGAGGTGCGAAAGGTTTAGCCCATATTGGTGTTTTGAAGGCGCTGGAAGAAAATAATATCCCCATTGATTATATCGTGGGAACTTCCATGGGAGGCATAGTTGGTGGACTGTATGCTGCAGGATATTCCCCTGAAGAAATTGAGACCATCGCGCTTAGCCCGGATTTTCAGAATTGGGTTAGCGGGCGCTTTAAAAGCAATTACAAATTTTTTTACAATAAAAAACCAGAGAATTCCTCCTTTATCACGGCCAAACTACAGGTCGACACCGGTTTTAACCTTAAATTACGGTCAAACCTTATCAATGATGTACCCTTAAATTTTGCTTTACTTGAATTATATGGTCAGGCTTCGGTAAACGCACACAACGACTTTGATAAGCTGTTTGTTCCGTTCAGATGTATTGTAGCTGATGTTTTCTCGCAGGAAATGATCGCTGAATCTAAAGGCAGCCTGGCCGAGGCTATTCGCGGTACTTTTACCGTTCCTTTGGTATACCGGCCGATAAAGGTGAACGGCAAGTATGTTTTTGACGGTGGTTTATATAATAACTTCCCTGTTGATGTTATGAAAAAAGATTTTGAGCCCGATTATATCATCGGAACCAATGTATCATCAAAAAATTTCAATGGTTACCCTAAAGAAAACGATGAAAAGTTAGTGAACCGTTTTTTGGTTTACGTATTCCTTTCAAAAACCGATTCAACATCTATCGGGAAGAATGGGACATACATCGCGCCGAATGTATCGGCTTACAGCACAACCAACTTTACTCCTGTAGCAGAGCTGATCAAAAAAGGTTATGATGCCACGATAGCCGACATGCCGAACATTAAGAAGTCTATCAGCCGGAGGATAAGCGATGAAGAATTAAAAAACAGACGTGAGAGCTTTAAAAGCCAGTCCCGGCAACTTGATTTCAGCAGAATTAATACTGTGGGCATCAATACGAAGCAAAAAGAATATGTCGAGAAAGTGGTCCGCAGCAGCAATAAAGGAAGGATCAGCCTTGAACAGGTTAAGACCGGTTATTATAAACTGGTAGCCGATGATAATTTCGAGACTGTTTATCCAAGGATTAAATATGATAATGAAAAAGATGCTTATGATTTTGAATTAGAAGTTCAGCCGGAAAAAAACTTTAAAATTGATTTTGGAGGAGCGATATCCATCCGGCCTATCAGTAATGCTTATCTGGGCTTGCAGTATAATTACCTGAGAAAGAGATCCTATACTTTCTCTGCAAATTTCTACATCGGCGGTTTTTATGAGGCCGTTCAAACAACCACCAGAATGGATATTCCTGCCAGGTTCCCTCTTTACCTGGAGGCAGAATTTACATATAACCACTGGAACTATTTTAACACAAGCGAGATCTTTATTGAAAAGGTTAAACCCACATTTATTGAGCAATCAGATCGCAGGACGGTATTAAAACTGGGGGTTCCGCTAAGTCATAACGGTAAGCTTGAAGCATTGGCAGGATATATTAATTTCGATAACAGTTATAGTCCGAATCAAAGGTTCCTGTTTGGTGATATTATGGATTTTGACAGTTACAATGGTTTTCTGACTTCACTTACCTTTAGCAAAAACTCATTGAACCGAAGGCAATATGCCAGCAGTGGTAGTTCTTTACAAATAGGAATAAACTTTTATACAGGTACGGAAAAATACTCCCCCGGTAATATTCTCAGGGCTGAAGAAGGCTTCAGTAAAATCACAACCGATAAAGAAGAACGAAACTGGTTCAAGGCCATGGTCAGCAGGGAAGAGTATATTATCCATAATGAAGCATACTCTTTAGGATATCTGGCAGAAGCTGTTATCAGCAATAAACCTGGATTCAGCACTTACAATGCTACCCTGCTCAGCGCACCAGCCTTTAACCCTTTGCAGGATTCAAAATCTCTTTACCTGGAAAAGTTCAGAGCAAATACTTATGCTGCTATAGGCTTAAAGAATGTATTTAAGCTAAGAAAAAAATTGGATGCACGCGCAGAAGCATTTATCTTTCAGCCATGGAAGGAATTTGAGTTAAACCAACTTCAATCCGTAACTTATGGCCAACTTTTTGCAAACACACGAATGGCAGCGACAGCAGGACTGGTATATCACACTATCGCCGGTCCCTTAAGCTTAAGCCTTAATCATTATAGCGGTGAACAGAAGCGCTTTGGTGTTATGTTTCATATGGGCTTTTTAATTTACAATAAACGATCATTCGAATGAGCTTCAACAGAACCCTTCTTTGCCTCTTCTTATTCCTCCTTGCAGGAGAACAAGTTTTTTCTCAGTCCGACATTTCAAACAGACATGAAATAGCCCTGAATAACTTTGTAGTTAAGGAGAACCTCTTAAAAAACAATAAGATCGCAATTATTGCAGCAGATGAGAATGAGAAGCCTTTGGAAAATCTAAGCGGTACTTTTCAATTTAGTGTGAATGGTTTCCAGCAGGAACTGAAATTTAATAACGGAGTTGCAGTAGCCTCCCAGCCAATTGACAGGTCGACATTCCTGTATTTACGTCATGAGAATGAATCGGGCACACATGGTAAATTATATTACATTTATAAGAAAGATGATAACCTTCGCCCGATCAAAATAAGCTGGCTGATCCTGGTACTCGTCCCGCTCGGTATAATCGTACTGGCCACTATGTTCCGTAAATTCATCATCATAGCAGGCATACTGCTCTTACTGTTATTTTTCTTCAATTCACAAAATGGGCTGAAATTACCCACGTTTTTTGACACTGTTGTGGACGGGATAAAGAGCGTATTTTGATTTGTTGCGGGTTACGAGTTACGAGCAAGATCTTTCTCCATCATGAAACTGGTAACACGTAACCGGTAACACCTAACCTAAAAAGGCATTCCGATTCCAAAATTATACTGAACAAAGCGGTATACATCCGGATGGTGATTG
>CAYHRC010000086.1:0-9151 GCA_964358565.1 uncultured Sphingobacterium sp.
GCAGGATTAGATTGAAAACTTGAACCGATAAGCCAGCTGATCCCCTGAGCATGCTGCGGACTGACAGCCTGCAAGGTACTGAGATCTGTCGGGCCAGCCATTGAGATAACTGCTTTAACCTTATTATTAGTATTATACTTATAGGTATATAATAAAGCGAGATGAGCGCCCGCACTTGCTCCCTGAAGTGCGAATTTACTGGCAGAGAGCTGCCAGTCCTCAGCTTTAGAACTAATGAATTCAATAGCCTTAACAATATCATTCACCTGAGCGGGATGGATATTATTTTCGGCGGTATTAGTCAGTCTGTAATTCATTGTGACTGCTGCATAACCTCTGTCACGCCAGAAGCGGGCCAGATCAGTGAATAAGCTCTTATCACCCTCATACCAGGAACCGCCATGAAGCAGGATAATTACAGGCGTATCTTTATCACGTCCTTCAGGAAGGTATATGTCAAAGGTATTACGTACATGAGTTCCATAAGCAGCATTGAGAATATCCTTTGTCTTTAATGTTTTGTCGATCTCCGGTGCCTTTTGGCAGCCAACACTTATGAAAAGCAGTACTGCCAGGCCAGATAAAATATTCGTCAACTTCTTCATTCGTATTTATACGCTAAGAAATGGATGTTTGTTCCTGATTTATTCAATATATTAAAATAAATAATTAGAATCCATTCGGAAAATGAGATTTATTCAATTATCTTTATTTTATTGATAATATGCTGTTTTACACCTGATTAAATAAATTTCAACCCAGAATGAAAATTTATGACGTGGAAAAAATTTACCGGAGAAATTATTGAAAGTCCCATTATTGAAGAAGTAGAGCGGGCGATCGAACGTGAGTTCAATCTTGGGAATAAGCTAAAGGTATGTATCGGAACTGACTCACAGGTAAAAGGTTCAATTACAGATTTTGCAACCGTAATTGTATTTTTAAGAGAGCAGAAAGGCGGGTTTATGTTCATCCATCAGGAACGGTCTTCATTAAAGATGAGTATAAAGGAAAGAATGATCTCAGAGGTACAAAAATCAATTGAATGTGCTTACTCATTATGCGACCTGCTCGACCTGTATGATGTTGACCTTGAGGTACATGCTGATATTAACACTAATCCTCATTTCAAATCCAACCAGGCATTGCATGAAGCAATGGGCTATATTTTAAGTATGGGTTTTGTCTTTAAGGCTAAACCCGAAGCCTTTGCAAGTTCGACCTGTGCCAATAAGATAGTTCAATAAATCAGTTCGGACGTCCTGATTATAAATTAAGAACCTGCTGAACCAGATTTATCTGAACCCGGAATCTGCAAATATTATGGACACAGAAAATAACAGGAGAATTGCATTAATTTTCTCTAAAGTTAAGTTCCTTTTAATAAGTATCTAAAATTTATATACTGCAGCAAGTAAAGCACTCGCGGTATTCGTAGTACCAGTTCCTGTATTTTTGTAAAAAATTTCTTTACTGGCGTTTTCGACTCTAAATTCTGGAATAAACGTTAAGCTATTTATTCTAATATTGCCAGAAAGCGTAGCGGCAATAATATTACCACCAGGAGCACCACCAGCTAATGGCACTGAAAGTGGAGCAAGCAGAGCCTTTTTATCTTCTAAATATTCAGTTCTTAACGTTAGCCCGAAACTGTTTACAGGATCATAGTTTAAGTAAAGGGCAGTTCCCCAATAGCTTTCCCAGGATCCATTTGTCTCAGCCTGATAGGAAGCAATGGTAGCATGGTATCCTAAACTAAATTTATCATTGACCATTCCTACCGTTACTAACTCAAACTGATTATTTTTTGAAGTAGTTGCAAGCTTTCCGGCATGAGCATTTAAATATAGTTTAACTTTATCATTGGCTAAGGCAACACTGTACTGTCCGATTAAATATTTTTTTGAAAAATTGGCAGATTTCAGGTCTGTTGGATTTACAATACCGAGCATAAATACACTTTTACCAACAGTAAACTCCCCTTTTAAACCTGTGTGAAAAAATGGTCCGTAGGAAAACATATAGCTTGTACTGTAATTTCTGTTAAACGGAGCATCTACAACCTCATAACCCATATGTGTAGCCCAACTACCTGCAGTTAATTTGAAATTAGCTGCAGGAGTATAAGAAATATATAATTGTTTAATGGCCAACATAGTATTTTCGTCATTATAAGAAAACTCTTCTGCCCTTTTTCCAAAACCCAGATCGCCAACAATTCCAACTTTTCCGAAAGAATGCTCAGCTTTTAGAGAGATCATTCCTAACTGAAAAGAATTTTGGGAGTTAGTGAAACTTGTATAATTATTAAGAGAGTCTGCAAAATTGTATCTGTCATAAACATCAGCCCAACCAGAAATTTTCAATCCACTACTTACTCCCGTTGAGTCTTGTGCATGAACATAAGATGTAGCTGCATGCACTATTATTATAGTAAGTATTTTTTTAATCATATCTGTTAATTTTAATTATTAAACTGGACCGATTCGTTTTAATTCTCTATATTTCTTTTAAGAAATCATACATATTTAGCATCCTTCTCAACAACAATCCCATTATTACTTACTAATAGTGTGCCTTGCATGTATTTCTCATTATGCTGACTTGCATCGAGTCCTTCTTCTTCATCCTCAGAGCTTACGCGGATGGGCTGTATAAAATTGATGAATTTGAAAATTCCGTATGAAACAGAAAAGCTATACGCTACAACTATGGCTACTCCCTTTAGCTGGGTAAAAAAGAATGCAGCATCGCCATAAAACCATCCATCCGCACCAGCTGCATTAACGGTTTTTGTAGCTAATAAACCTGTTAATAACATGCCGACAATACCACCCACACCGTGACATGGAAAAACATCCAAAGTATCATCCAAACTGGTTTTAGACTTCCAGTACACTACCAGATTTGAAACAATGGCAGCTACAACTCCGATAAAAATACTTTGTGGAATAGCTACCAAACCCGCACCAGGGGTTATTGCCACAAGCCCAACTACTGCCCCGATACAAAACCCTAGTACCGATGGTTTTTTACCTCTTAAAACATCAAAAAACATCCATGATAACCCGGCGGCGGCGGCAGCAATATTGGTTGTTGCAAAAGCAGATACAGCCAAAGCATTGGCGCCCAGCGCAGAACCTGCATTGAAACCAAACCATCCGAACCATAATAACCCGGTTCCTATTAATACATAAGGAATATTAGCAGGTGGAATTTCCAGGCGCTCCAGATGTACTTTTCTACGTTTAAGAACTAAAGCACCTGCTAAGGCAGCCATACCAGCAGAAATATGTACTACTGTACCGCCAGCAAAATCAAATACTCCCATTTTAAACAGAAAGCCCTCCGGATGCCAGGTCCAGTGTGCAAGAGGGGCATAAACCAATAAGCTAAACAGACAAATAAATAGAATATATGAAGTAAAACGAATACGTTCTGCAACCGCACCCACCACCAGCCCGGGTGTAATGATTGCGAACATCAGCTGGAAAAGCGCAAAGAGTGTTAAGGGAATTGTAGGGGCCAGGCTCCATGGACTTCCTGAATTAACACCTTTAAAAAACAGAAAAGTAGATGGATTGCCTATAAATCCATTTATTGTTTCTCCAAAAGCCAGACTAAAGCCAACTGTAACCCATAATACACTTACTATACCCGCAGCCACTACACTTTTAATCATCGTAGAAATCACGTTTTTACGATGTACCATGCCCCCATAAAAAAATGCCAGTCCCAGTGTCATTAAAAAAACAAGGGCTGTAGCAACCAAAATCCATGCGATATCAGCGCTATTATATTTTCCTTCGTCATCAAAATTGGGAAGGGAGGGAATAAAAAGTGAAACCAGAGCAATTACAGACAATACTGCAAAAGGAACTACTTGTTTTAACTGAATTTTATTCATTTCAATAATAATTTATATGGTTAAAGAATAAACTAACTAATTTATATAGCAAATGTAACTATAAAATCATAAATTTTAAATTTAATATTAAAATAATATAAAATATTATAATAAATATAGGTAATTATGATTTTTCATTTCAAAAATTATATAATTTATATTCAAAATACTTTAATTTTTTCAATATTTATAAATATATGCCTAAAATAAATATAGTTTTATTCAAATATTTAGAATTTTAACGAAAAATTGACGCAGAAAAAGAAGAAATTGGTTTAAAAAAAATAAATATTTAAAAACAACAGATGCTTTTAAAGAATAGCGTCCCCATTTATTAGATTAATAGAAAAATAAGAAATCCGTAAAAATTATTAACTGAGCTGCTGATCCATAGAATTTTTTATTCGAAAGATCAGGGCTTATTGAAAATTTTGAATTATATATTTCTATACAATACCCGGGAGAATATTTATATTCAGAGAAAGAAAATTAATGAGCTTTTGACCTTGCCGGTCAGGGGGGTTAAATTGTCAGTGCTTCAACAGGAACAAAGTTGCTACCTTGAACAACACCTTTCCGTTCTAAACGTTTATCGATATAACTCTGGATCTGGGACTTTTTCATGCCCCAGTTTGGCGCGATAAGCAGATCAAAATCAGCTAAGCCAAATAAACGCTGAAGGACGATGTCCGGGCGTAACAGAGGAATAAACTCAGCAATAAAGTCTGTGTATTCGTCAATGGTGAACACTTTAAAAGGATCGCGTGCATACCTGGCCCCCATGATCGATCCTTTCACAATGTGCAGATGATGCAGCTTGACAAATTTGATCTGTGGAAACCTGTTGATTTCATCGGCATAGCGAAGCATCATATCATGAGTTTCCCATGGGAAACCAAAAATAGTATGTACACATATATCGATCTTGGTGCTGTCGGCTAATTGAATGGCATCCAGGAATTCCTGGTGAGTACAGCCGCGATTTATTTTTAACAGAGTCTCATCATAAATTGATTCCATCCCCATCTCGAGATCCACATCAAAACGATCGGCATAGCTTTCTAAAAGAGATATTTTTTCAAAATCGATACAATCCGGGCGGGTTCCTACAGACAGACCTACAATATTCTCCGTGTTGATACTCAGAGCTTCATCATAGAGCATTTTCAGGTAATGTGCAGGAGCATATGTGTTGGTATTCGGCTGGAAATAGATGACAAACCTCTCAGCCCTGTAGTTTTTAAAAGCACGCTCCATACCCTGTTCGATCTGCTCACGTATCGTGGGCAGTTTCCTTGAGAGTTCCGGAGTAAAAGAATCGACGTTACAATAGGTACAACCTCCATAACCCTTACTTCCATCCCTGTTCGGACATGTAAAACCAGCATCTGCAATTATCTTATAAACGCGCTGGCCGTCATACTTTTTTTTAAGGTATGCGCCATAATGATTATAATTCTTATGTCCGTAATCTAAAGGTGTTCCCAAAACTTTATTTTTGCAAAGATACAAAATTCAGACAGACCCTTAAACCATTGCTATGCTGCGCATTTATTACAAAAAAGAGAAACGCCTCGCTAAAGAAAGCGATATCAGTTTACTTCGCACAATACCCCTGCAAAACATGGTTTGGGTCGATCTTCAAAATTCCACAGTTGAGGAGAAGGTTACAATAGAGACCTATTTTGATATTAAATACTCATCTGAAGAAGAATCATCTGAAATTGAAAGCTCCTCCCGTTTTAATGAACTGGGTGAGGAATTGATTATCAACTCCAACTTCCTGTCATTAAATAAACAGGACTTTGACTATTGTCCTGTTTCTATCGTGCTTGAAAAGGGAGTCCTTTTTACCTACCGGGATAATGATCTGAAAACCTTTGGCGAATCGGTTAAAAAGATTAGATCAAATCCCAGCTCTTTTACTAATGGATATCAGATACTATTGACCTTACTTGAAACGGGGATTGAACAGGATGCAGACATTATTGAAGGCCTTGCAAAGGACATCGCAGATCTCAATAAAAAGTTAACCCTAAACAGAAAGCGTTCTGATGAGGAGATCCTTTTAAAGATCGCCTCTTTTCAGAATTATAATATCCTTATGAGGGAAAATATTATTGATAAACAGCGATTAGTTTCTTCATTAATGAAAAGCAATCTTTTCCCTGCAGAATATATGGACGTACTGCGCATTATGATAAAAGACATAGGCTCCCTGATTGAACACAATAAATTCGCCTTCGAAAGGCTTGAATACCTTCAGGACACCTTTATGGGCCTTGTGAATATTGAACAGAACCGTGTTATAAAAATATTCACTGTTGCAACGGTCGCTTTTATGCCCCCGACCTTAATTGGAACCATTTATGGAATGAATTTCAGGGTGATGCCGGAACTGGACTGGGATTACGGATATATTTTTTCTATTTTAATGATGATTTTATCGTCTGTTGTCACTCTGATATATTTTAAAAAGAAGAATTGGCTATAATCCAGGGCCGTAATAAAACCAAACACCTCTTTTTTCTATTATATACAAAAGCAAATTCATGCTTCAAAAGGAGGAAAAGATGAAAACACCTGTAAAAAATAAATCCAACGAGAATCAGCAAGGCGGTTCAAAGTCAAATGAGGCTTTCAAGTCAGGGACTGAAGAGCTGAAAAAAAGAGGTATCTCAAACAGTGGTGGCCAGATGTCATATCATACAGATAATAAACAAGCCACTGTGAACAAAGGCAATGAAAACTCGATGGTTCAAGGCAAAAAAAAGGCTCCTAAGATGCCAAGTAAACATAGCCCTAAAAAAGGTTAACTTAAGCTCAATTTCAGGAGGGGAGTTTTATTCCCCTCCTTTAACTTTAGTTCATGGTAAACCTTTGTAATACTGACTGGTTGGTTCTGCAAGAGCAATTATTCTTACCTTTGTTTTCCTAGGACCAATTACATGATAGAAGTTTATAAGCCAAAGCATAAAATACGGTTTGTTACCGCTGCTGCATTATTTGATGGACATGATGCCACTATTAATATCATGCGGCGGATACTGCAATCATCAGGTGCAGAGGTGATCCACCTCGGGCATAATCGTTCTGTTCAGGAAGTTGTCAATTGTGCTATCCAGGAAGATGTCCAGGGAATTGCAATGACCTCCTACCAGGGTGGGCATATCGAATACTTTAAATATATGTATGATCTGCTTCATGAAAAAGGCGCAGGTCATATTAAGATATTTGCCGGGGGAGGCGGGGTCATTCTTCCATATGAAATCGAGGTACTGAAAGATTATGGCATTACCCAGATCTATTCGCCTGATGATGGGCGTAAGATGGGCTTACAGGGAATGATCAATGATATGATGAAACAGTGTGATTTTTTGACCCGCAGCAGTCTTAACGGCGAATTAAAAGGCATCCGCAAAAAAGAAGATAACGCGATAGCTTCGGCAATAACCCTTGCAGAAAATCATCCCGAACAGACAACCGATTTCTTAAAGGAACTTCATAAAATAAATGCCGGCAAAAAGATCCCGGTTATTGGTATAACAGGCACAGGCGGAGCTGGAAAGTCTTCTCTGATAGATGAATTGGTACGGCGTTTTCTTGTAGAGACCGACAAAAGCATAGCTATCATATCTGTAGATCCCTCAAAACGAAAAACCGGTGGCGCTTTGCTCGGAGACCGGATCAGGATGAATTCCATAAATAATCCGAGGGTCTATATGCGGTCCCTGGCTACGCGTCAGGCTAATCTTGCACTTTCAAAATATGTACAGGAATCAATAGACATATGTAAAGCAGCCGACTATGAACTGATTATTGTAGAAACTTCTGGCATCGGCCAGTCTGATACAGAAATAACAGAGCATTGCGATGTTTCCCTCTATGTAATGACCCCCGAATTTGGAGCGGCAACACAACTCGAAAAGATCGACATGCTTGATTTTGCCGATGTGGTAGCTATAAATAAATTCGATAAGCGAGGCGCTCTGGATGCCATAAGGGATGTACGTAAACAATTCAAACGCAACCATCAAATGTTTGAAACTGCGGATGATGATCTTCCGATTATCGGAACAATGGCCTCTCAGTTCAACGATCCCGGAATGAATACGCTCTTTTCTTCTTTAATGAATAGCATACAGAAGAAAACCGGAGTGGATTTTCAAGCCAGGATTGAATTAAGCGTCAATCCGTCTGTAAAAAATTATATCATACCTCCTGACCGCATACGTTATCTCGCTGAAATTGTTAAAGCAAATGATGATTACCTTATTTGGGTAAATCAGCAATGTAAAATTGCCCGGCAAATGTTCCAGATCAAAGGCGCTATTGATCTGTCTGAGACAAGGGAAAAGAAGGATGATCATATTACCGGAGCTTTAACAGAGATGTACAATCAGCTCAAGGAAAGCTTGGATGGGGAATGTCGACGTCTGTTACGCGACTGGCCGGAAACTATTAAAAAGTATAAGGCCAATGAATTCATCTTCAAGGTACGGGATAAGGAGATTAAACAGTCTCTTTATTTTGAATCATTATCAAAACTGAGAATTCCTAAAATATCCTTACCACGATACGAAGCCTGGGGAGATATATTACGGTGGCTTCTTACTGAAAATGTACCCGGAGAATTTCCTTTTGCTGCCGGGGTATTCCCTTTAAAACGTGAAGGTGAAGATCCAACCCGCATGTTCGCCGGAGAAGGGGGACCAGAAAGAACAAACAAGCGTTTTCATTATGTTTCACTGGATCAGCCAGCTCATCGTTTGTCAACAGCTTTTGACTCGGTAACCCTTTATGGCGAAGATCCGCATATCCGTCCTGATATTTATGGCAAAATCGGTAATTCAGGGGTAAGCATCGCTACCCTGGATGATGCAAAAAAATTATATTCAGGATTTGATCTCTGCCATCCTGCCACATCCGTCTCCATGACGATTAACGGCCCTGCTCCTATGCTCCTTGGGTTCTTTATGAATACAGCTATCGATCAGCAATGTGAAAAATATATTAAGGAAAATGGGTTGGAAAAGGAGACAGATGCAAAAATAGATCAGATCTATAAACAAAAAGGAATTCCCAAACCAACATACCAGGGCGATCTGCCTCAGGGAAACAATGGACTTGGTCTGATGCTTTTAGGAGTGAACGGAGATCAGGTTTTATCAAAGGATGTATATAATAAGATTAAAGCATATGCCATTGCGAGTGTCAGAGGAACGGTTCAGGCGGATATTTTAA
>CAYHRC010000087.1:0-9119 GCA_964358565.1 uncultured Sphingobacterium sp.
TCACGTCTTGTGTTGATAATATTTTTAATAGACATATTTTAGGATTTATAAATATCTTTTGTCTGATAATTAGTTTTTTGCCTTCATTTTTCGTTCCCATCGTAGCAATTCGGCTGTAAATGCCAGATTCTCTTCGCCACGGTTTAAATAGGTTTGTCTTATCGTATTGTAAACTTCCGGATTGGTTGCCGCAAGTTCCAGCCATCCGTGAAGGATAGGGAAATAGGCTCCATGATCACCGCCTTTTCCATCAACAGCTCTTCTGATCCCGCTGCGATCCGGTAGAACAACATGTTTAAGCAGGGTGTTTGAGAATCTTAATAAATCTTCCTTGCTGAATACAATTCCCGCACGATTCGCTGAAACAGCCATAGCGATATCAAGAACCCCATGAGAGCTGTCTTCTACATTAGGAGATCCTTTATAATACATCACATTGGAAGAAAGCATATCTTCAGGTTTCCATCCTACCGTAGTCATAGGTTCATACCAGTAAGTCCAGACATATACATCATTCTCCTGATTATACTGAAGGTGGTTCTTTAGCAATTGAGACATTTTTTCAGAGCATTCGCGGTATTCCTTTTTACCTGTCAGGCGGAATAATGCAAGCTGGGTACTGGTATGCATAGCCAGAAAATTAATTGGTTGGCCAACATTATCTGCAGGGAATGATTCTCCGCGCTCGCAGGTTAGGTAATAACCTTCCCCTTTATTCGGACCATTGCGCCATAAACGAGCATTTGCATCTTTATATGATTCTTCTGCAGCCTTGATAAAACGATCAGCTGCAGGACGGAGATCTGCTAATTCAGGTTTTCCTTTCGCAAATTCAGCAAGTCTCATCAATGGGTTGTAAACAATTCCCAAATAGCCGGTATATGCCAGTGGGATAGATTGCAGAGTAATGTTCTGTGCAACAGGTTTTGAACCTGTTATTTTTACACGGATAAGATTGGATTTTACATCTGTAAAATCACCTGAGCGGGTTGAATAAGGAGACATTGGGTCATTGACAATTTTTTCAATGAACCTTTCATCCAAAGGATCAATACTCAGATTGGTAAATACCTCATTTCTATTAAAGAAAGTATTGCTGATTTTCAGACTGAAGTGGTTTTTGTCAGCTTCCTGGATCAATTCTACAATTGTGAGATTATTGTTTGAAGAAGGAGTGGAGCGGATGCTGACAGCGGCCTTTCCGGATGCGTCCAGTAATTCTCCTTTTGCAACTACATATTTTAAACCCATGCTCCATGCAGGTCTGCTATTTCCCGAACCATCTTTGACTCCACTTCTGTCGTCGCGATGGGTCAGCAAACGATCGCCGCGACGTACGACTTCTTTCAGATAAGCCGGATCATCCGTAGCTTCGTACATGTCTACGAGAGTTTCCATAGTAGCGGCCTCTCCCCATGCTAATGCACTGCCATCCGGTCTTGCTTCCCATGGATCTGCGACAGGGAGCTTAGAGATCATAATATCTGCACGTGCTCTTGTTATTTCAATCGGATCAGCTTTAAGGTCATGATTCATTTCAATACCTGAATTTATGAGCTGATTTAATTGCCTGTCATGGGTATTTGTTTGATTTCCGGGACCATTAAATGGAATAATTAATGCGAATGGAATGATGAATAGATTTTTCATTTTAGCCTTATTTTTTAAGCAGGATGTATTTGCTTTTGTTAATTTATATCTGATTCACGGGTACGTAAACGAAGATATAAAAAATATGGAAATGATTTTGGATTGAGACGTTTCACTTTAAAACGGATATTAAATTTCTTTTTAATAAATTCATTCTTATATTCGGGTACGTAAACGCTAATGTTTTTAATAATTTAATTTCAAATCTTATATGAAACAAGCATACAATCGCCGCAAATTTATCCGCACTGCTGCTGTCGCAGGGATAGGAATAGGGTTGGCAGAAAGTTTTATCCCGTTCAGCTCATTTTCTAAGGATATGAAACTGAATAATAAGCGTGTTGGTATTATAGGATTAGACACCTCGCATAGTGTTGCTTTTACCAAAAGCCTTAATACAACATCGGCCAGAGCTGAGTATGCGGGCTATAAAGTAGTCGCAGCATATCCAAAAGGAAGTAATGATATACAAAGCAGCGTAGAAAGAATTCCCGGCTATATAGAAGACGTAAAAAAATTGGGAGTTGAAATCGTAGGTTCCATAAAAGAGCTTCTTCAAAAAGTGGATGTCGTGCTTCTGGAAACAAATGATGGCCGTCTGCATTTGGAACAGGCTTTAGAAGTTATAAAATCAGGTAAGCGATTTTTTATTGATAAACCGATCACAGCTTCCCTTGCTGATGCTATGGCCATATTTAAAGAGGCAGAGAAATATAAAGTTCCGGTTTTCTCATCATCCTCGATTCGGTTTACACCAGGTGCTCAGGAAATTGCGAATGGTAAAGTAGGTAAGGTTATGGGTGCTGATACGTACAGTCCTCTTAAACTGGAAAAAACACATCCGGATCTGTTTTGGTATGGAATTCATGGAGTGGAAACACTGTTCACCGTTATGGGTAAAGGTTGTAAATCAGTTATCCGGGTACATACAGAAAGTGCTGATGTGGTTACAGGTATCTGGGAAGGCGGCCGTATTGGTTCATTCCGCGGTATTCATTCCGGAAAACAGGAGTATGGGGGAACCGTATTCGGTGATAAGGGAGTTTCTGTAATAGGTACAAGTGCCGGTTATGACCCGCTGCTGGTAAAAATCATTGAATTCTTTGAAACAGGTATTCCGCCTGTGAGTGCTGAAGAAACCTTAGAAATATGTGCCTTCATGGAAGCAGCGGATGAAAGTAAGAAAAATGGCGGTACTACCGTCAGTTTAGAATCGATGTTCCGCAGAGCTATGGCCTCCGCGGGGTAGGATGGAATAAAGAAAATGTATTTTAAGTAATCATCAGGAGAAATCTCTGAAGATTATGTAAAAATCAAGAAAATTCGAAAATCGATATTTTTAAGCTATACTCTTAACAATGAGATATACAGTTAATATTCTACTAAGGCTGATTTTTTGCTTAAATTTTCAAGTGAAAGCTTATTGGAAATCAATTGAAATCAAACGCATATCAGTTTTAATAAATAATAAATAAACGCCTTCTTCTGGAAGGCCAGAAACAAAAAAATCTTATGAAATCTGAGGACTTAAGCAGAAGGCGATTTATTGCAGCTGTAACAACCACAACGGTTGCTACCGCTTTTTCAAATGTTATTCCAGTATTTGGGAATACTTCCGGGAATGCCGGAAAATTAGCTCTTTTAGGAGGGACCCCGGTTCGAGCCAAAGTTTGGCCTAAATGGCCGGCCATGCTTGCAGATGATAAGCTGATGGAATCGATCATTAAAACAACCAAAAGTGGCATCTGGAGCCGTATCCAGTCGCCTGCCGGTACTGTTGCTACATTTGAAAAAGAGTACGCGAAACTGGTGGGAACACAGTTTTGTATCGGTACTGGTTCAGGTACCCAGGCTCTGAGTACCTGCGTTGAAGCCTTGGGTATTGGTCCGGGCGATGAGGTTATAACATCACCTTATAGCGATTTCGGTACTGTTTCAGCGATCCTGACGAGCCGCGCATTACCGGTTCTGGCCGATCTCGACAAGGAATCTTATCAGCTGGATCCGGATGAGATTGAGAAGAGGATCAATAAGAACACGAAGGCAATCATACCAGTACATATGATGGGCATGCCCTGCAATATGGAACGGATCATGGCGATAGCTAAAAAACATAATCTCAAAGTTATAGAAGATGCTTGTCAGGCTAACTTCGCTCACTACAAGGGCAAGCAGATAGGCGCTATAGGTGATCTCGGATGCTTTAGTTTTCAGGCAAGTAAGCAGATATCCTGTGGAGAGGGTGGTGCGATCATTGGAAATGATGCTGAATTAATGGACAGATGCTTTACCGTTCAGAATCATGGTACGAACCGCAAGGGCAGCAATGTTACGATCGGCCCTAAATACAGAATGAATGAATTTGAGGGCGCCATACTTATGGGACAGATCTCATCTGCAAAAGAGCGCTTTGAGCGGCGTAATGTAAATGCGGCTTATTTGAGTTCAAAGCTTAAAGGCTTCCCAGGACTGGTCCCTCAAAAGCAGTACGAAGGCACAGAAAGCTCCGGATATTATAAATATGCGATGAGTTATCATAAAGAACATTTCAATAATGCCGAGCGTAGTAAATTTTTAAAAGCGGTAGCAGCCGAAGGGATTAATCTCAGTCCTTATATTGCCAGAGGTTTTCATACAGAGCCATGGATTGATGAGATATTGAATCTTAAGGAATATCAGAATATGTATTCGTCCGCACGCCTTAAACATTACCGGGAAGAAATGAACTATCCGAATTGTGACCTGGTCTGTAATGAGGAAATGGTTGTTCTGGAAGGTTCGGGGTCTTTACTTGGGAGTACTCAGGATATGGATGATGTGATCAATGCTATCATGAAAGTTTATGAGAACAGAAATAAGCTCTAAGCTTTTTTGAATCCGTAAAAATTATCAGATAAACTTAAATAGTTAACTGTAAGGGACAAAAGCAAATCATTAACCATATACCAAAACAAAGAACAGTTTGGCACTTTAAAAGAGTGAAACGAATAAAATAATAAATTTTCCCCGACAGCAGACCGAAAATAAAATATCTTAGAATCTCCCTTAAATAGAATTTGTGTTAGCTAAAAAGAAATTACTATTAGCTGTTATCCTGCTGATGACAGTACAGACAAAAGTTTTGCCTAATTATGAAGAAGAGCCTATCGTAATATCTCTAAAGGCCATTACGGGCTTGCAATATGATCAGGCCCGTTTCAGCGTAAAGCCAGGTGCAAGGGTGAAGCTCATATTAACAAACAGCGACGACATGTCGCACAACCTGGTTTTTACACTTCCGGGTGCAAGGCAGGATGTTGTAGACGCAGCACTGAAATTAGGTGATAAAGGTCCTGAATTGAGTTATGTACCTAAGCATCAGGCAGTTTTATGGTCAATTCCTTTGCTTTCTCCTGGCGAGAGCCAATCAATTACTTTCACCGTTCCTGAAAAGCCGGGCGTTTATCCTTATGTATGTACTTATCCAGGTCATGGTTTTGTGATGTTCGGAGCAATGTATGTCACCGAAGGTGCCATGCCACCCTTGCAGGATGACCTGAATATACCGACAAACCGTAGGGGTGATAATAATAAAGGCAGTACTGGTGAACATACCGCCCATGTGGTTCCATCTCATCCGTACAAAGAAACGCCCCCTTATTTGTACCATGTTTTTATTGCGGATTCCGGCCCGGCTACCATTGCTGTCCGACTCCCTCAAAACTTATCTTATTTCTGGGATGCAGGTACTTGCCGGTTACGCTATGCCTCGGAAGGTGATTTTGTGGATATGAAAGAGTTATGGGCAGGCCATCGGCAAGCCCTAGCAAAGAATCTGGGGAGCGTGTTTTTTCGCGACAAAACCGAATACCCTCTTCGAACAGGCAGCGTCGGAAATATTCCTGAAGTTCAGTTTAAAGGTTACCGCTTAATCGCGCGTTACCCCGAATTTCATTATCTGATGAACGGTACCGACGTATATGAATTGATAAAGCAAAAACCTGATGGAACAGGTTTGGAAAGGACCTTCAGAATTCCTGATGCAAATCAGTCGGTTTGGTTTGTGTCCAGCCTTGAAGATGGAGTTAAGTATACCTCTTCTGCAGGTAAATGGTCAGAGGGAAGATTGGAGCTAACTCCTGCCGAAGCCAAACAGTTTACAATCATAATGACGAAAAAGGAAGGAGGATTATTATGAAGTTAATATCCGGGTTGCTGCTAAGCGGTTTACTGATGTTTTCCAGCTGTTTAATAAACAAGGCCAGTTCCGGTGCAAATGCACCGAATATAGAAGCAAATACACCATATATAGTAGAGCCCATCCAATTACCTGTAGGTCTGAGCGCTGAGGTAGGGGCCATTGATTTTTTGCCTGACGGCAGGATGGTTGCCTGTTTCCTCAGAGGAGAAGTTATGCTTTATAATCCCAAAACAAAAATTTGGAAACTGTTTGCCGAAGGCTTGCAGGAACCGTTGGGGATTCTACCGGTCAATGCTTCCGAATTTTTAGTCATGCAGCGCCCTGAGCTGACCCGTATCAAAGACACAGATGGCGACGGACAGGCTGATCTATATGAAACGGTTACAGATGAATTCGGTATATCCGGAAATTATCATGAGTTTAACTACGGGCCTGTAAAAGATAAGGAAGGTAACCTGTTCATTGGTCTTAACTCAGCATCTTCCGGCGGAGGTATACTGGAAGAGGTAAGAGGCATTCTTGATACAACAACGATGCACCAGAAGGGACAGATGTTTTCTCCTGTTCCTTATCGGGGCTGGGTTATGAAGCTGACACCCGAAGGTAAATTACTGCCTTATGCAAGTGGATTTCGTTCACCTAACGGTATAGGGTTTGATCTGGAAGAGAACCTGTTTGTTACCGAGAATCAAGGCGATTGGGTGGGTACCAGTGCATTATACCATCTTCAGGAAGGTAATTTTTATGGACATCCCTCCGGCCTGGTATGGAAGAAGTCATGGAAAGGAGAGAACCCCTTAACACTGCCAGTGGGGAAGCTTGACAGTATGCGGACGAAAGCGAGTGTTCTGTTTCCTCATGGTATTATGGCAAATTCGCCAACGCAACCTCTATGCGATGACACAGATGGAAAATTCGGACCTTTTGCGGGGCAGCTATTTGTTGGGGAGATGAACAGTGAAAGGATCGTAAGGGTGATGCTGGAGGAAGTTGGCGGAGCGATTCAGGGAGCGAGTATCCCATTTATAGACGGGAACGGTTTGCGGAAAGGGAATAATCGCCTGGCCTTCGCTCCCGATGGAAGTCTATGGGTCGGTCAGGCCGAACATGGCTGGGCAGGCGCCAAAGGGATTCAACGGATCGTGTTTACCGGAAAGCCGCCGGCGGATATTTACAGCATGAATCTGACTGAAAATGGCTTTGATCTCACATTTACTCAGCCGCTTGATGAAGCATCTGCTTCTGACCCGGCAAATTACAAGTTCAGGTATTACTATTATGAATACCATAAAAAGTATGGCTCCGACCAGTTTGATGTTCAAACTATACAGGTTACCGGTATTAAAATGTCCGGCGACCGGAAAAAAGTATCCCTGACACTCAGTGCTTTAAAACCTGGATATATTTATGAGTTGAGCCTGGGTGATATTAAAACAGCTCAGGGAGAGCCTTTAACTAATAAACTTATTTGCTACACTCTCAATAAATTAATAAATGCCACAGCTTTGGGAGTGAAATAAACTTTAGCTGGCTTGCAAACTAAATATGATCCTGAGAGATATCTAAACAATGTGCCAAATAGAAGCTGCAGATGAAAGCAAAAGAAATGGAGGTGCTTCGGTAAGTTTACAATCTATGATGCAAAAAGCTGGGAAAAGAATTTAATAAGATATAACTTATATTCGAATGGAAAATCGCTTCAAAAATTATATTAAGAAGGATGTGCTTGTATTATTGATTATAACAGGCTTAGTAGGATGCGGTACAAGTAAAAAAGATACAAATACAAGTATAGAAGATGTTGCTGCCAATGAGGATGTAGCACGTTATATGGAAGCCTTCAAAGGCCTTGGAGCATTAACTGATTCAACCCAGCCTACCCAGCCTCAGAACACACTTTCTCATTTTCGTTTTCCGGACGACCTTAGTCTGGATCTGGTATTATCTGAACCGGAAATTGTTCAGCCTGTTGAACTTAGCTTCGACCACCGGGGCCGGCTTTGGGTAGTGCAATACCATCAATATCCCTATCCTCAGGGTCTGAAAGTGACCAGTGTCGATAATTTTCTGCGGGTGCATTTTGATAAGATTCCTGTAGCCCCTCCCGGAGGACTTAAGGGAGCGGATAAGATCAGCATATTCGAGGATACTAATGGTGACGGGACATATGATAAATCCATAGATGCTATAAAGGGACTTAATATTGCAACGAGTGTGATAACCGGAAGAGGAAAAATATGGGTATTGAATCCACCCTACCTGCTTTCTTACGATGATCCGGAAGCTGATGGGATTCCCAATGGAGAACCCGCTGTACATTTAAGCGGCTTTGGTCTTGAGGATACCCATGCTGTTGCTAATAGCCTGCGCTGGGGGCCTGATGGCTGGCTTTATGGTGCGCAGGGAAGTACAACTACAGCTAATATCAATTCTGCTGTTTCCAGGAATGTTGCCTTTTCGGGACAGGTGATCTGGAGATACAATACCGATACCAAGGTGTTCGAAGTTTTTGCCGAAGGTGGGGGTAACACCTTTAATGTGGAATTTGACAGTAAAGGAAGGCTTTATTCGGGCAATAATAACTCTGATCGTGGTCCCAATTACAAGCAGGGTGGCTATTATCCAAGAAGTTTAGGCAAACATGGTCCTTATACCAACCCCTACACCTTTGGGAATCTGGATAATATGGAACTTGAGGGAGAAAAGATCCGTTTTACCCATTCCCTGATCAAGTATGAGGGAGGAAAATTGCCGGCTCCTTATCAGGGTAAAATGATCGCTATCAATCCCCTGCTTAATTATGTGCAGCTAACCCGCTTTGAGCCCAAAGGTTCGACCTTTAGAAATGTAGATGAAAGACGCATTCTTGAAACTGATGACCACTGGTTCAGACCAGTAAATATTAAGGCCGGACCGGATGGCGCAGTTTATATCGCCGACTGGTATGATAGCCGTCTTTCACATGTCGATCCACGTGATACCTGGCATAAGAGTTCCGGAAGGATTTACAGACTACGCGGCAAAGGAGCTCCAGTTTCCATGCCGAAATTCGACCTGAGTAAATACTCTAATGCGCAGCTGATCAAATTACTTGAGAATGATAATAAATGGTTTCGCCAGCAGGCATTGCTGCAGTTTGCCAACAGGAGAGATAAGTCACTTGTTCCCCAATTAGTACCATTATTAAAATCAGGAAACAATGATCTGGCATTGGAAGCGCTTTGGGCAATCAATTTAAGTGCAGGCCTGAGTGATGAAATTGCCGGTATTGCTCTTGATCATCAGGATC
>CAYHRC010000088.1:0-9109 GCA_964358565.1 uncultured Sphingobacterium sp.
CCCAGTAGCTGTAAAACAAAAAGCAAAATGAAAGCCCCGTGGGGAGGAAAGGGCACTGTTAATAAATAAGCCGGTGCATAACGTACCGGCCTGAAGATCCACTTTGGGTTGCTAACACTTCTAAGTTCAGGTTGATATAACAGGGAAATCATCAGAACAAAATTTTATTCGGCTAATGATTATGATTCTCACGGCCCTCTTCAGATTTGCAATATTTCTTTCTTAGTAAGTAATTTTCTTATTATGAAAGCCTTAAGTAATTTAAATTGAAGCCTTCGCAAATTCTTCTTTCAGTCTTCTTGCCACAATCTTTTCTTCACCTGGCAGCATCATCCATACGGTAATCGAAACAGAATTTGCACCCTTTGAATTTGGCGGCGGGGGAGTTGCCTGTCCATTGAACATAGGCAGGCCTGAAAAACCAGCTTCGATTGATGGATTCCCATAACGCAAATTATTTTGCAGGCCGGCGCCGGTTAACTTTATCTTTTTATCATCCCAGCTTATTTTTAGCTGCGGAGTATGGTTTCCCAGAGGGTTAACAGTGACCTTAGTCGTAATTCCATTAATGGATTTAACTGCATTTTCAATTTGTGCGATGCCGGCTTCCCATTGTTTGAACTCTTTATCATGATCTGTGGCAATGTAATTTTTCAATGCCGCATATACTGCTAGTATCTCTTCCTTATTAACCTTATGGCCGCGGCCAATATTTACCGCTCTGGGTGGCGCGCTTAGTCGCGACGCTGCTATCAGATCCTTCCTTCCCATTAAAATACCTGTACTTTGAGGTGCCCTGATGGCTTTACCTCCGGAAAGAAAAACGAGATCAAAGCCCAGATCGTTAAACCGCCATAAATTCTCTATCGGCGGAACGTCTGCTGCAATATCGATTGAGCTTGGGATATTATGCTTTTTACCAACCGCAATCCACTCTTCGTGCTTAATTGAACCGGCATCGCTGGCTATATTTAAAAAGTGCATCATTGCTGTTTTTTCATTGATAGCTTTTTCTAAATCCTCCCTTGTTTCTACAGTTATGATCTTACAACCTGTAATTACAAACGCCTGGGTGTACGCATCTTTATGAGCTTTCTGGCAAATCACCTCGGATTTCATACCCTCCAGATTTGGAAGCTGGCCGACTTTTTTCATGTCAAGGCCGGTAAGTACACCCGCCAAACCTAAAGTCATGGCAGAATCTGCTCCGCATGTAACCATTGCAGCCTCCGAATGCGCCATTTTAGCAATCTGTTCCCCAACTTTATCCTGCAGCTCATCCAGCATGCAAAACTGTTTGGAAGTGCTTCTAATGGCATCCACTACTTTTTCCTGCATTAAACTGCCTGTCATATAAGTCAGGGTACCTGCTGCATTAATAAATGTGCGGATACCCAGTTCTTTGAACAGATCATTCCCGGAAGCCGGAGCCGAACTGTTGTCGAGTAAATCAATTGGGAATTTGTTCGTAGTTCCTGCGGCTAATGGCAGCAAGGTTAAGCTTTTAATTAATTCTCTGCGTTTCATTGGGATAGTATTTTAAGGTCTCAGAGCAAAGCATTATTGTACATAATTTTCGAAACAATGATTGCCATTTGAATGAAGGAAGATACTATTTGAATCCGGATATTCTATTTGTGTTTTGAAAAAAGCTGGTCTTTTCAATTGATCAATACTCTGAATAATTGTTAACTTAAATGTGCATATGAACGTTTTCTTCTTGTGCTGAATTCACTTTTCTCTTATCCTGGGATTTAAAGCTGAAACTTTGGGCTTCAGGTATAATTTTCCTGACTCTTGCAAGGTCTGCTGTCGATTTATATCCGATGGCAGTTTTGACAATGTTTTTTATCATAAATTTTAAAGTGACAAGGTTAAAATGCATCATTAACGCGAGATAAGCTTGTTTCATTGCAGCAGGCGGATTGTTGTAGTCATGATAGATCTTATCTGAAATGCTGGCGAAATAAATAGAAAAATGTTTGCTGGAAGCCCTGCTTATCTCACTTCTTTTTTCCTCAGGTAAATATTTCTGTATAAGTGATATTACTTTTTTAATATCCCTGACGTTTTGTCCCGAAAGCAAAGAACGACTGGTTATGTTTGTTCCATGCACACGGTACTGGGCTAATGGCTTTACACAATGTGCCACCTGATAATTAGCTGCGATCCGTACATACATTTCCCAATCTTCCCCGTAATGAACCGCGCAGTAGCTTCCCAAATGTTCATATACAGAACGTTTTATAACCATTGAAGGAGGCTGCACACGCTGGCTTAAAGCAATCCTTTCCAGCCAGTTATTGATTACACCAGAACTTTTCATAAGTGGTTCTTCAGAGTATAATAATTTATTACTCCTGTTATCAATATATTCGAAATCTGAAAAGACTGCGCCTGCATCAGGATACTGCTCAAATAATTTACCGGTTTCTTTATAGAAGCCGTGGTTTACCTTGTCGTCACCATGCAGTAAATGAACATACTCTCCTTTCGCATGATTGATGCAGGTCTCGAAATTGCGAAGGCTGCCTGAATTTTTCTGTTGCCGGAAATAGCCAATTCTTCCCTTGCCTATTTCATTCACTAAGCGTTCAACATCTCCGTCAGTGCTATAATCATCCACAACTTCAATCTGCATTTCATCCATGGGAATATTTTGCATCATAACACTTTCCAGACATTCTTTAATATATGGATAACAGTTGTATGTAGGTACCATTACTGACCATTTCGGACGTTTTTCAAGAGTTTTTAAGGGAAGGATCACCGGCGGCTCCTGGGGTGTTCTGGTACTGGTATTATGTATCCGGTAATATTTATCCCAATTGACCAAACCTGTTTGCAAAGCCCTTTGCTCCGAAAGTGTTCTTAAATGGGGTCTTTGTTTATTCAGCACATCAATGGCTGCTGTATTCATTAGGGAGCAGTTTACACTCGCATTATTCTCGTGTCTGCGGTAAGCCGCAATCTTTTTGGTATGGGAAAATGCAGGCAAATAACGGCTGATCCGAAGGTTCAAATCATAATCTTCACAAATTTTAAGCTGGCTGTCGAAATGGAAATGAAAGAACAACTGTTTGCGGTACATGATATTGGATTGCATACCAATAAAGTTGCCGGACAATAAAGCCTCATAGAAATCCCCTTTATGCTGTTGCGGTTCCATTTCGTGCGGGATATCCCCGCCTTTTTCATTTATTAAGTCATATGCTCCCGAAACCATCACTAACTCCGGATAATGTTTAAAAAAGTAAAGGTTTACTTCCAGGGCATTTTGATAAAGAATATCATCTGCATCAAGAAAAACCAGGTAGTCTCCTGTGCTGTATGCAACTCCGGTATTCCGGGCTATTGAAACACCTGCATGCGGGGTTTGTACATATTTTACATCCTCATAAGATTTGCAGATCTCCGCCGTTTTATCATCCGATCCATCGTCTACTACGATGATCTCATAAATGGCATGAGTTTGACTTTTGATACTATCTATGGTTTGTTTCAAAAAATGCCCGAAGTTGTAGCATGGTATGATCACTGAAATTTTTGTCTCCGGATTGACTACTGCAGGCTCCAAAAGATTGGCAGGGATCTCCAGCTGTTTTGGAATAGCCTTCAATTTATTTTTGTAATAATAACGGTAGCCTGAAAAGCAGCCTGCAATTTCAATATACATGGTTTTGATATATGCCGCGGTTAAGGTCTTTAAAAACAATTTAACCCTGTTTATATACCAAAGAGGGATGTTTTTGTGAAGCTGTTTCAAATTGCCCTCATGCTGATATTTTTCATGCTGAACTAACAAGGCACTCACATGACCCCGCATATAGCTGAAGAGCTGGTGCTTTAACTCTTTCATTGTGCTTCTGTGCTGATGGCATACCAGCAAGTGAGGATTGTAAAAACAGTTCCATCCTTCTGCTAATACACGGTACCATATTTCAGAATCGCCGCTGCAGCCCGAAGCTCCTACATCAAGTCTGACATCAAAGTTGCCGGTTAGCTGGAAAATTGTTTTTCTGAAAGCCATACTCGCTCCGGCCCCAATATCCCATACCGGAACTCCTTCATTTATGTAATTTTTGAAAAAGGTATAATCGAAGGTTTTCGGCAGATACCCCTTATTAAAGCCCCAGTCGCGTTCAAAAATGTACTGAGCTTTTGAGTTTAATTCTTTCGGAATGATCAGGCCGGTTACGGCCATTGTTTGGGGGCTTTCAAAAGATCTTTTGATTTGGGATATCCATGAAGGATCAACCGAAACATCATCATCAGTGAAAGCCACTATCTCATAGCCAGCGTTTTTAATGCCTGTATTTCTGGCGATATCCAGGCCTTTACGATCTTCTCTGACATACCTGACATCAGGGTAAAGTTCAGTCACTTTTCTTGTGCTATCATCATCAGATGCATTATCAACTACGATCAATTCGAAATTTTGATCTTCGGATTGCAATAGCTGATCTATACATACTCTCAGCGCATCAGGCCTGTTTCTGGTGCAGATCACTACAGAGACAGGCTCAGCTTTTATTGGTGAATGAACGGGTGCAGCGCTGGCAAACCAGTCCGGTAATTCAGGACTTTCAATTAATGAGATCCATTCGTCTGTGCTTCGTTCACCCAATCCGGAATAATAACTTAATGCGGATGATACTGCATTCACTGCTGCTTTCCTGAAGCTATTTTTATCCAGAGGCTTATTGTACCATAAGTGCCCTAAGGGGACTTTTTGATACCAAAAGATCACATAATGGTTTCCCACTGGAGGCTCCAGAGATTTCAGATCAGTTATTGAAACATTTAAAATCATCCAGGGATGAAACTTCAATTGGCTGAACAGGGATGAGAGCATTGTGAACATTTAATTAAAGGGTTTGGACTTCGACAGAAAAATTCGGCGTTATAATTCCCGGGTTGTTATTAAACTTTAATAAGCCTTGCGGCTGATCTTCTAAATAAAAACTAAGACACTTATTTAATTCGAATATTGATCCTTTCCGATGCAGAAAATGTACACTGATATAATAGGAGCCACTATTCAAAAAGTTGGCAGGTATGATACAGGATGCTATTACCAGTCCGGTCGGGATGTCTGAATCTCCGGAAGAAATATTGAAAATATAGTCCCCCTGAAAATTGAACACCTTGAAATCGACGCTTTCAACACAAAGGTCTTTTGGTGTAAATAAAAATTCCACGCTTAATAATATGCTTGTATGAAGAGTGATGGTGCTAGCCGGATTGGTGGTATATGGAGCAAGTGAAACTTTTTGAATACGGACATAATCATTTCCGGGACGGACCTGTAAATCCGAGAAGTTCTGTTCTTCTACATATGCTTTTGATTTGGTGATATAACTATTAATTACATGGTCTGTTTTGCCAAAATTATCAAGCCTGCCTTCATTTAAAAACAATCCAAGGTTACATAAGCTTCTTACTGCATGGATGTTATGACTTACAAATATGATCGTTCTGCCTTCCTCTCTGGCAACGTATTTTATCTTGTTCATGCACTTTTGCTGAAAGTCAAGGTCGCCGACAGCTAATACTTCATCAATTATTAGTATCTCAGAATCAAGATGGGCCGCTACAGCAAATGCCAGGCGCATATACATACCGGATGAATATCTTTTGACCGGCGTATCCAGAAAGGATTCTATTCCTGAAAAATCAACTATCGTATCAAATTTTGCTTTTACGTCTCTGGTTTTCATACCCAGGATGGTTCCATTCAGAAAAATGTTCTCGCGACCTGTGAGTTCAGCGTGAAAGCCCGTACCGACCTCCAGCAGGCTTCCAACCCTTCCTGATCCCCAGATTTTTCCTTCAGTAGGAATGACAATTTTTGAAATGATCTTCAGAAGTGTAGATTTCCCGGCGCCGTTGCGTCCAATAAAACCAAGCACATCACCTTGTTTTAGCTCAAAAGAAACATCTTTCAGTGCCCATATATAATCATCGGCAGTTCCATCTTTTATCCCGTTTTTTCCTGTCCACCAATTTCCCATATTTTGCTTCAATGAACGGGAGTTTTGAATGCCTTTCCTGTACCGTTTTGATATACCTTCTACCTTTAATACTGTTTCTCTCATGGCATTTCAGATAATGTCAGTTATCAGGATTTCAAATTGTTTAAAGATGGCCACACTTATATAGGTAAGCAGTATAATGCCCGCCGAAGTGATCAATAAAGGGGTCCAGGGAATTTCTCCATGGCTGAATAGCGCTATTCGTGTTGTCTCTATTATAGATGTCAGAGGGTTAGTCCAGAATAGCAGCTGATACTGTTTGGGGACAATTGAACTCGGGTATATGACAGGTGTTGCAAACATGAGCAGTCTCAAAATGAACTGTACTATATTTTCAAGATCCCGGTATCTGGCGGTAAGAACACTGATCAATAAGCCGGCACTCATTGCAAAGGCGGCAGTGATCAGCACTAAAAATGGAAGCAGGAATATAGCCGGATGAAATTCAATGGCTGCTCCCTGCATTTTATACCAGAGATAGATCAGAATAAACACCCCGAATTGAATGACTAAACGGAAAGTATTCGTTACCACCTGGCTTATAGGTACGGTTAAGCGCGGAAAATAGATCTTGCTGAAAATATGGGACTGATGTATAAAAGTGTTCATTGTCCCGGTAACGCAATCTGCAAAATAAGTCCATAGAATGATTCCTGGTAAATAGAACAGTAAAGCGGGGATTCCATCGGTACTTAGCTTGCCAATGTTTGAAAAAATTATAACATATACCAATGTGGTCATTAAGGGCTGTAAGACAATCCAAAGGGGTCCTAACAAGCTTTGTTTATGGTTTGCAAACAAATCCCTCTTTACGAAACTGAAGATCAGATCCTGGTAATGCAATAATTCTCTCAGACCTAATTTAAACCAGGGGCGTTTGGAATTAATTTCCCAGGAAGACCTTTGATGCATAGTAAAAATGAGCTAACGATTGTGTGATGGAACGGTTGTACAGTTTAACATGGAAGTTTAATTTCAGTTTCCCGGAAAAGTACGTGATCCTTCATGTTTAAATACCTGTTTTAATGCAAATAATTTGATTCGTAACATATTTATTATCATGAATTACCTGTAAACTTCGTCTTTCTACGGCTTTATATTTTTATATATAAAATTATGCAGTGAATTTGTAGTTGCTTTCAAATCCGCTGACAGATACCAGAGACCGTCTATAAACACCCCTTTACTTTCTTTAGCGAGCGGAAACATAGCAGGTTCAAGACGTATGTTCTTTGAATTTGAAAAATCAGATCCCAGTTTAAAAAGTGTCATGGGGGGTATACTGGTTACCATATAGGGAAAAATTTGCATTGCAAGGGCGGGCAAAGCTTCCGAATTGAAAGTGCGTACATTTTCCAATAGCGCAGACATTACCTTTCGCTGTCTTTCCGTTCTTTCATAATCAGCATTGCCCACATACCTTATCCTGGTATAAGCCACAGCTTGTCTGCCATTTAATTTTTGAAGGCCCTCATGTTGAATTTCATCACTTGCCATCAATTCAGCAGGTCCGATTTCCTTTAAATACCTGTTCAGGTTAGGAATTTCTTCCTTTTTAACAGTAATAGTAACACCGCCTAAAGCATCTATGATCTTTGCGCTGCCAAAGAAGTCCAGGCTTAAAAAATCTCTGATGTCCATACTGAAATTTTCATTCAGGGCACGTATAGCCATCTGAGGCCCTCCTGTGGCGAAAGCCGCATTTATTTTATCCATACCCAGTCCGTTAATATTGACATAGGTGTCTCTTAAAATCGAAGAGAGTTTTATTTGTTTGCTTACCTGGTCAAGGCTGATGATCATGATCATATCTGCATTGCCATAAACCTTATTATCCCTGCGGTCGACACCAAATACTGCAATATTTAAGGGCGGCTTTTCTAATGCTGCAAGTCTTGATAAAACCCCGGAAGAGATGCCAAGGGCGGCGTTGCTTTTATCCAGATCATATTTTAAGCCCGGTGAACTAAGGCTGGCCGGATGTTTTTCAATATCCTGGGAATTAGCCTGGAAAGAATTAAGAATCAATACGATAATAAGTACTAAGTTTCTCATTTTGATAGCTTTAGAATAGGTTAATATGCTATTGCGGCTTTGCCTGCATGTGTAACTTAGTAAAACAGAAATTGTTTGATTGACATGGCCGGCCGGGTCTGTATATGATTTTGGCTTTTTACCAAATGATATGAAAAAGAAGCACCCGCGCCAGCGATGATAAGAAGCATATGCGGCATTTGCGTGCTGGTTCGGTTATGTCAATTTTCATACTTATCAGGCATATTTGTTTTAGATTTTAATTTATCTTTATTTATTGGCTGTTAAGCTTTTGAAAATATTCAGAAATATTATGGGAAAAGGACAAGGCTTAACCTCGCCGCTAAAATATTTCAGGGATTTTGCTTTTCAGATCACTCAGACCGGCAGGTTTCCGGTAATTAAAGAACAGGATTGATGAAAGCAATATATTTAGTCCTGCTTCCTTCACTCTGGCTCCTCTCAATTCTTACGAATCAAAATGAAAAGAATAAGCCGGAGATTGCTGAATCCCGCTTGAACAGATCAAATGCTGTTAACACAGATATTCAAACAGGTGCTGATCAGACGGGAAAATATGTCCCCTGGTTAAAAGGAAAAAAGGTCGGCATGACCATAAATCCAAGCTCTCTCATTGGTGACCGGATGAGTGTCGACAGCCTGATCTCATCAGGCGTTAATGTGGTAAAAGGTTTCGGTCCGGAACATAGTTTTCGCGGTGGTCGCGAAGGAGCTATACCGGATGGGATCGATGAAAAGACCGGCATCCCAATCATCTCTTTATATAATGGTAAAGGTAAATATAAGCCCGTAAAAGAGGACCTTGCCGGAATAGATATCATGATATTTGATATGCAGGAAACGGGCGTCCGCTTTTATACACGGCTTGCTATTTTTCAGTATGTCATGGAAGCCTGTGCTGAAAATAATATCGAGATGATCGTTCTTGACCGGCCCAACCCTAATTCATACTTTGTTGACGGCCCAATCCTGGAAGAAAAATTTAAATCGATCGTTGGAATGAATCCAATCCCGATCCA
>CAYHRC010000089.1:0-9071 GCA_964358565.1 uncultured Sphingobacterium sp.
CTAATGCTCAGCAAAATGCAAAAATGCGGCAGATCATCGCCTCGCCAGACACCCGCCATTATTTATTTCATGATATCTACACCCATGTAAGCAGTGTTCCTTTGAAAGAAGAGGACCATGGAGAACATGAAGGCCATTCTGATGATGAAAAATATGAAAAACCAGCTAGTTATGAAGTGAATGTTGGTGATACTGTTCGGCTCAAAGAAGGTTTTATTGTGATTAAAGGAATAAACCGCGATGCCAAAATTCAAAATATTCCTGTTACAAATAAGGATATTGCTATTGGAATGCAGCTCGATATCAATTCAAAGGGTAAAAGCTATACCTCAGAACCGATTTATTTGTTAAAAGACGGTTCCAAATTTGACTTTGGCAAAACAGTTGAAGACCTCGGACTGAAAGTAAGATTCACTAATGTTTTTCCTGACAGGGATAAACTCGAACTGATGGTTTACCAGAAGCCTAAAGCTGAAAAGACATGGGTGGTGCTGAAGGCTATAGAGTTTCCTTTTATTAACTTTTTCTGGGGCGGAACGATAATAATGGTTATAGGATTTTTATTATCGATTTTTCGTAGAAATAAAGAATTAAAACAAGCCTGATGAATATTGTGCTGTTAGGCAGTGGCAATGTTGCCACCCATTTAGGCCGTGCATTTAAAATGGCTGGCCAGAGTATCGTGCAGGTGTGGAGCCGCGATATTAACAATGCACGCGAACTAGCTGATACACTTGCGGCGGAGCCAATTTCTGACCTGTCTGACCTGGACAGGTCAGCAGATCTCTATCTTATTGCTGTTAAGGATGAAGCGATCCGGGAGGTCGCATCACAGCTTAAGGTGCCTGATAAACTTATAGTCCATACTTCCGGAACTACAGGGCTTGACGCATTGACAGGTTTTTCATCAAGAACAGGCGTTTTTTACCCGCTGCAGACATTCTCAAAAAGTAATGCTGTCGACTTTCGGCAAATTCCTATCGCCATTGAAGCAAATACGCCGGAAGTCACATTGCTTATCCGCTCAATTGCGGATCGTCTTTCCGAGAGAATTATCGAACTCAGCTCTGTTCAACGGAAAGCTCTTCATATAGCGGCGGTGTTTGCATGTAATTTTACGAATCATTTGTTTGCTCTTTCAAAAGAACTTTTAGAAAAGCAGAATCTGGAGTTTAACCTCTTAAGGCCACTTATTGCCGAAACAGCAAATAGAATTCAATTGAACGATCCGGAGAGCGTACAAACCGGTCCTGCCATCCGGGGTGATAAGACAACAATAAACGCTCATCTGGAACTTCTTCGTGATACTCCTGAACTCATGGAGCTGTATGAAAGACTCAGTCAAAGCATAGTCAATTTACATCAGCGATCTGATGCCGGAGTTTAAATTGTTATTTTTGTCATAATGAACATTTTTAAGCTAAAAATTAACTTTGAGGAAACAGGAAAACCCTCTTTAGAATTACCAATTGCTGAGGGGGAGTCTGTTCTTGATGTTTGTCTTGATAATGGGATAGAACTTCAGCATAACTGTGGAGGCGTTTGCGGATGCAGCACCTGTCATGTATATGTTAATGAGGGTACGGACAATATTGAGGAGATCTCAGATAAGGAAGAGGATTTCATAGACAGGGCAGTTAATCCCCGGATAAATTCGCGTTTGGGTTGTCAGTGTGTTGTAATTGATGGTGATATTGAAGTAACATTACCCGATCAAAATCAATTTTTAGGTCACTAAATCAGCGATAAAAGCAAAAATCTTATGGCAAACGAAAAATTTGAATTACCAATTCATTGGAATGATTACGAGGATATTGCAATGGGGCTTTATGAGAAGTTCGGCGATGATTTTGGTGAATCAGAGATCTACAGGATACGCTTTACAGACCTGCTTAATTGGGTATTAAGCTTGCCAAGCTTTGCAGGTACCCGGGAGGAAAGTAATGAAGGGCACCTGGAGCAAATTCAAACCGCCTGGGTATATGAATGGCGGGATAATCAATAAGCATTAATCACAAAGCTTAAGCTCTGGCATAATAAATATTTCGCTTGTATATCTCATATCCTGAAGCATGTTCTTAGAAAAACTTAAGCATATAAAAGCTTTCATTTTTGATGTAGACGGGGTGCTCACCAACGGGATAGTACATGTAACCGAAACCGGCGAGCAGCTTAGGCAGTTTAACATAAAAGATGGATATGCCATGCAACTGGCAATAAAACGCGGTTATCGCATTCTTGCTCTTACCGGGGCCAAATCCAAAGGAGTTGAATTACGGCTCAAAGGGCTGGGAATTAAGGATGTGTTTCTCAACCTTGATTCAAAAACTGAAGCATATTTAAATTTTGTCGCTAGCTCCGGCCTTTCAGGGGATCAGATTTTATATATGGGCGACGACATGCCAGATCTTGAGGTGATGAAGATCGTTGGACTTGCAGTTTGTCCTTCAGATGCTGCCGGAGAGATCAAGTCTGTGAGTCATTATATTTCTCCAAAAAATGGCGGTGAGGGCTGTGTGAGGGATATTATTGAAAAGGTTTTGAAGATCCAGAATAACTGGTACGATGAAAACCCATCAGCAGAGGACGGAAGCCTGGTATAATTAATTGACTTCCTGTTAAACCATTTGATATTTAAGTTATCCAACTGGTAAATTGACAAACATGAAAAAATTAATTATTGCATTAGGTTTAGTCTTTTGCGTAGCTACTTTCGTTAAAGCACAGGGCGGAAGACAAATGGGCACACCTGCTGAAAGAGCAGAACGCCAGATCGCTCAGTTAGAAACATTAAAACTTTCAGATGACCAGAAAGCAAAACTCACAGAGATATTTTTGGTGCAGGGAAAAAGGGTGGATAGTTTGAGAGCAACTATGGCTGATGGAAGCGATTTTCAGGCTATGCGCGCTAAGATGGCACCAATGCAGGCTGAAACAACAAAAAAGGTTAGTGTTCTGCTAAATGATGAGCAAAAGAAAGCTTATGAAGCTATTCTTGAAGAACGCAGAAGCAGGCAGAGAGGTAACCGATAATAATGACTTTTTCAAATTCTTAAAGCGGCTTTTTAGCCGCTTTAAGAATTTTTACGAAAATCTGAATATATGGATAGACAATTCCCTCCAATCATACTTGCTTCTAAATCTCCGAGAAGGCAGGAACTGCTCAAACTAATGGGAATTGACTTTACTGTGGTCCTTAAAGAAGTAGATGAAACCTTTCCTTCGGGCATGCTGCTTTCAGAGATCGCTGTTTATATTGCGGAAAAAAAGGCTATGGCCTTTGATGATGCGGTCAGTAATGAAATTGTAATCACCGCCGATACTATTGTTTGTATCGATGACCAGATTCTGGGTAAGCCGGAAAATGAAGATCATGCTTTTCAGATCCTTTCTCGTTTATCCGGGAAGAAACATGAAGTTATTACTGCTGTGAGTTTGTTGAAAAACCATCAGATAAAAAGTTTTTATGAGCTTACCGAAGTTTTTTTCAGACCTGTTACGGAAGATCAGATCCGCTCCTATATTTCAACTGCTGAGCCGATGGACAAAGCGGGAGCTTACGGAATACAGGACTCGTTCGGTTTGATAGCCATCGAACGGATAAATGGTTCCTACACGAATGTTGTAGGACTTCCAACACACAGGCTGTATGAGGAATTATGTGCTTTAATCTGATTATCCAGTCTGGAAAATTTTTACAAGCCTTTTATTCTTCTATAGAATCGAAAAGAAGTCCTTCTTTTAGTGAGTAAGCGGAAAGTTTAAAGCTTTTTGCTCCCGAGATCTCCAGTAGATAGCGGATTAATAGGGTGGCCACCACGATCATATCTACTCTGACAGGTATAATTTCAGGCATTAGAAATCTCTCTTTATGAGAGCTTCGGAGTAAGCGATTGGACATGCTCTGGAATTCATTCAGATCAAAAGTATATTCAGCGTCCTGAAATGTTCCATGGAATGGGGGATCCGCAAGTTCAGCAAATGTTTCAAAAGCTCCTGCAGAACCAATCATCACAGATGGTTTATAAAAGGCCAGCTCTTGCTTAAGATCAGCAAGAGTATCCTCCAGGAAATGATAAAGCGCTTTCGAATCTGTTTCTGATATGGGATCTGAATGATGAAATTGCTCCATTAGCCTTGCAGCTCCAACAGAATAGCTTTTTTTCCAGAAAATCTGATCATGATTGCATATAATAAATTCCACACTGCCGCCGCCGATGTCAATGACCAGGCTGTTATCAGGCATTTGAACAGCCTTCCGTACTCCCTGATAAATAAATTGCGCTTCCTGGTCCCCATCAATAATCTGAGGATTTATGCCTGTTTCAGACCTTACCTTTTGAATGAATTCCTGTCCGTTTGAAGCAGTTCGTACCGCAGAGGTTGCAACTGCCCTGATAGTGTCAGGTTCATAATGCTGTATCTCTGCATGAAACTTTTTCAGCGCTTTCACCCCACGCTCAAAAGCACTTTGAATGATCCTGCCTTTACTTATACCGCCTTCGCCCAGCTTAACCACCCTTGTTTCCTGAAAAACCATGGTGGGAGCCTTACTTTTACTGATATCTGCAATTAGCAAATGAAAAGTATTTGTACCCAGATCGATTATTGCAATGCGCATGATTAGTTGCTGTTTGTTCGTTGTTAGTATGGGGATTCGTTAACTTATAATCTAAAACGTACAACTCCCCACTACTCCTTATAAAGAAACCATTTCCCCAATTCTTTAAAACTTACTTTTTTGCCATACATCAAAATGCCGACTCTATAAATTCGTGAGGCTACCCAGGTTGTAAAGATAAAGCCACCGATAAGCAGGAATATCGATAAGGCAAGCTGCCAGTTTGGTACTCCAAATGGAAGTCGTACCATCATAGCTATCGGTGATGTAAAGGGTATAATACTAAGCCAGAAGGATAAACTACTGTCTGGGTTATTAACAACAAAGCTGAAGGACATGATATAGGTGAACAGAAGCGGCAATGTTATAGGAAGCATGAACTGCTGTGTTTCTGTGTCGCTATCGACAGCTGAGCCTACCGCTGCAAATAAGGCGCTGTAAAGCATATAACCCCAAAGGAAGAAGGTCATAAAAACGGGCAAAATATATCCCCATTCAACCGTTTGAACAGCCTTAAGTATACCTGCACCAGGCCCTTCATTAGTTACAAGATTGTTTTGCTGAGCCATAGGTAATTCAGATTTTGGCATCTCCATTTTATCTTTGAACAATACTTTGCTGGCAACCGCCATCAGGCTTGTTGATAGCACAATCCAGAGCATAAACTGGGTTAATCCCACCAGTCCTATACCGATAATTTTGCCCATCATCAGCTGAAAAGGCTTAACAGAAGAGATCATTACTTCAATGATCCGGCTTGTTTTTTCTTCAATGATACCTCGCATAACCTGGATCCCGTATATAAATAATGACATATAAATAAGAATGGCGGCTGCAAAACCGACTGCCATAGCCGCACCTGAGCTGCTGTCCTTTTCACCTTCCAAAGTCAGTTCCTTGGAAACGACGGAAAGTTCCGGTTTGATTTTATCAAGAGTAACCGCATCGATACCCGCATCTTCGAGCATCTTAATCCGCATCATGTCATTTAACTGATCTTCAATACTACTTATGACAGACAGACCCGGTTTTTTTTGAGAAAATAGCTCAATATTTCCTCCTGAGCTGATGTTTTGAGGAATATATAAAATAAAAGCATCTTCATCTTCGATTACCCGCTGCTTCGCCTCGCTTAATGATTGCCTTGATAATTGAAATTTGACTGATTTTTTATCTTTCAGTGCATGCTTGAAGATCCCGCTGGCATCAATTACCTCAACTGTTGGGATATTATCGCCGCCTTTCATCGTAAGGGCGAATACGAGTGCATACATTCCAATGATAAGCAGGGGTACCAGGAAAGTCATAATTAAAAAAGATCTCTTCTTGACCCGGCTTAAATATTCTCTTTGTATAATGAGTAAGGTTTTGTTCATGGCCTGCTTAGTTTTTTACGTTCTGGATAAAAATGTCGTTCATGCTCGGAACCACTTCAAAAAGTTCGGTGACCAGAACCTGCGGGATAAGGAATTGGAGTACATCGTTTGTTGAATATCCCTCATTGACCCGGATGGTGAGATGACTGATACCATCCATAACATTTTGATCCATTGTAGTGAATATGGAATTGCCTGTTGTAGCGAGCTGCCCTGTAAAAGCAATCCGGTAAATATTCTTCCGGTATAAATTTTTAATATCCTTAACTCTGCCTTCCAGTATTTTCCTGGATTTGTGAAGGAGGGCAATGCTGTCACATAACTGCTCAACCGATTCCATGCGGTGGGTGGAAAATATAATTGTAGCACCCTTGCGGTTTAGCTCGAGTATCTCATTTGTTATCAACTGGACATTTACCGGATCAAAACCTGAAAATGGCTCATCCAGAATGATAAGCTCAGGATCGTGAACCACAGTGGCAATGAACTGCACTTTTTGCTGCATTCCCTTACTGAGATCCTCCACCTTTTTATTCCACCAGCTTTCGATCTCCATTTTTTCAAACCAGTACTTTATCCGTTTGGTCGCGTCCTTTTTAGACAAGCCTTTCAGCTGGGCAAGATAGAGCATCTGATCGCCGATCTCCATTTTTTTATATAAGCCCCGTTCTTCAGGCAGGTAACCGATCTTAGAAATATGGGAAGGATTAAGTTTTTCGCCATTCAGAAAGATCTCACCTTCATCAGGAGCAGTGATCTGTGTGATGATCCGGATCAGGGAGGTTTTTCCTGCTCCATTGGGCCCAAGAAGACCGAAAATACATCCTTTCTCTATTTCTATAGATACATGATCTAAAGCACGGTGATTGGCATATTGTTTAACTATATTTCTAATACTGAGCATCTTTTTTTAATGATTTTTAATTATATCAATTTTCGTTTGGTAAACCATTCTTTAATTCTCACAGTCATATCTAATTCTTTCCCTGAATGCTCTTTACCTATCAGGAAACCATATGGATTTAATGGTTTGACGTGATCACAAATGATTTTAATTATTCCTAACATAGGAATAGCGAGAATCATCCCCGGGATGCCCCAGATAATTTCCATGAGGACTATAACCAGTATAGTAAAGAGCGGATTGATGTTTACTTCCGAACCGACAACTAAAGGCTCCAGGATATAGGTTTGGATAAACTGAACGAATAAATAAGTTGCTATTACCCCTATGATCATTCCATTGCTTCCTCCCTGTGAAATAACCATCAGTACAGTGAGTGTGGTTCCTGTTATATTTCCAATAAAAGGAACGATTTCAAGCAATCCGCAAAGAATGGCAAAAAAAATAGCATTTTCCACTCCAACAATACTAAATCCAATGCTGTACATCACCCATAAGATAACGATCATTGTTCCTAGTCCTGAAATATATCTCTGTGCTACTTTGCCTCCATCGCTTATTATTTTTTCGGTTTCCTTACTTGCACTGTCAGGGACGAGCATAAGCATGAACTTTTTTAAATGAGATCTTGAGTAAATGAACAGAAAAGTATAAACAAGAACAAGAATGCTATCTATAATTATACCCATAATGGAACTGAGAACCAAACCGGTCATACCCATAGCACCTGATGATTGCGGCGCGGCTTGACCTTCCAGCCATTCTTTTTGTTTATCTGTTGAAATGCCCAGGTTTCGGGCAATGAATTGCCTTATATCATCTATAATTTCACGGAGGCGACTGACAATCTGAGACAAATCTTGAGAGATACCCGATGCCTGCCAGGATAATAGTGCGATAATGGTGGCAACTATCATTAATACGATCAGTAAACATAAAATGCTTGCAACAGCGCGGTTTATACCCCTGTTTTCAAACCAGCGGCAAAGAGGCACGAAAAGCATGGCAAGTAATGCGCTTATGGCTAAAGGAATTAGAAATTCCCGGGCAAAATAAAGCCCGCAAATGATTAAAAATGTCAAAAAAAGTACAGATATACTTCTGGATAAAGAAGGGGATGATGTAAACATATTTAAAACTTTAATCAATTGTTTTAAATATACCTGAACAATTTAATTGCCGGTAATTTTCTTTGAATAATAGTCTTGTTACGTCTATTGTCGGAGAGAAAACAGAATTAAAGAGAATGATTTTTACCCTTATGTGTTTCTTTAGAAGAATTTAAAAAAAATCAAGTTCGTTTTTGCTGAAATAAACCGGAAATATGAATTGAACTTATGTAGAATTCCTGGCTGAAAATAAATCGTAGAAATCGTTTTTCTAGGTGGAATTTATATCTTTAAAATAAGGATAGGCCCATGAAGGTATTTTACTCAAAAAAAATCATTGCAGTAGTCGCGGTGCTACTGGTAGTTGCGGTGTTTTACAAGTTGACTTTGCCTGATCATAAAGTTGACTATAATACAGAGGTGAAACCGATAATCAACAAAAAATGTATCTCCTGCCATGGTGGCGTTAAGCAAGAGGCCGGATTTAGTCTGCTCTTTCAGGAAGAGGCTTTAGGGATCACAAAATCTGGTAAGCCTGCAATCATACCCGGTGATCCTGACGGAAGTGAACTGGTTAGAAGAATATCAGAAACTGACCCGGACGAAAGAATGCCTTACAAACATGAAGCACTTTCAGAATCAGAAATCAAAATTTTTCGGCAATGGATAAAGGAAGGAGCAAATTGGGGAGAACACTGGGCTTATATATCTGTAAAGAAACAGGATGTTCCCGATTATAGTAATAAATGGATAAGGAATGATATAGACCAGTTTATATATGAAAAACTGGACGAACAAAAATTAAACCCTTCTCCGGAAGCTGACAAGGCGACCTTGCTTAGAAGACTTAGTCTGGACCTTATTGGTCTTCCGGCTGCTGAAAATATTTCAAAGAAATTTCTAAAAGATAATTCAGGTAAGGCTTATGAAAATCTGGTAGATGATTTACTCGCATCTTCCCGTTATGGAGAAAGATGGACGTCCCTTTGGCTCGACCTTGCACGCTATGCAGATACAAGAGGATATGAAGCAGACCGCAGCCGTAATATCTGGAAGTACCG
>CAYHRC010000090.1:0-9068 GCA_964358565.1 uncultured Sphingobacterium sp.
AAAGTAAATCCGAAGGTTGCGTATGCTGAATAAACATCCTGATTATAATCATATAAATAGGTACGTGATGATATTTCTGAGAACGAATTACTTCCGGAATTATAATTCCGGGTTCGGTTATCACTCACAATATCCCTGAGAATACCTTTAATCCCTGTTTCAAGGGTTACCTTTTTAAAAGGATGGGTATAATCTGCCTGTATTGTATTCTCTGTGTTATCGGCATTATTATTACCGTATTCATCAATAATGGTATTCGAAAAATCTGTTATATAATTATTTCTCTGGTTACTGTTTGATAATTGATACGCGACGGATATCTGCTGGTCCTTCCTTTTAAATTTATGCAGGAAATCACTGCTCCAGTCATAACCTTTCATCTTAAAAGAATTATCGCTTAAACGAATAAAATCCACTGCTGTACCATTGAATAAATTCTGGTTTAAGTTGCTGCCATTGGCTTTAGTTGTAAACTCATTCAAACGTAAATTGGAACTGATTGAATTAAAACTGTTAAAATCGTAATCAGCTCCAAGCGAGCCATTTGCTGCAAGTCGGTCTGTTTCACTTTCACCAGACTGGCTGAGGATCTGAGTTCCGTCACTATTAGTGCGTTTAAATGAGATCTTGCTTGTCTGTGGCCAGGAGTAAAAGCTGCCTCCATTCGCTGAAACAGCAAGGCGGCCCGTTTTGGCATTCAGGTTCAGGTTACCGCTGTTCTGCCGGGTTCCAATACCTCCATTCACAGATCCGCTCACTCCTGAAAGGTTATTCTTTTTAGTAATGATATTAATAATACCAGAAGTTCCTTCAGCATCATACTTAGCTGAGGGAGAAGTAATGACCTCAACGTTTTTAATCTGATCAGCAGGGATGGCTTTTAGTGCATCGGCCATGTTGTTAGCCATTGATCCGGATGGTTTGCCATTGATCAGTACTTTAACATTCTGACTACCCCTGAGTGAAACATTACCTTCAAAATCGACAGAAAGAAGGGGAACTTTACGTAAAACATCGGTTGCATTTCCCCCCGCTATGGCAACATCCTGTTCAGCATTGTAAACAAGTTTATCAATCTTATTTTCAATAATAGGTGCTGTGCCTCTTACCACTACTTCGCCAAGCATTTTTTCATTCGGAGAAAGGACGATACTACCCATATGCAGGTCCGGCCGCTCTGGTGTTGTACGAACAGAATCGATGATTTTAGTTTGATACCCTAAAAAAGATATGGTTAAGCGATAGCTGCCGGCAACAATGCTTTCGATCTTAAATGAGCCCTTTTCATCACTTAATGCTCCATTAGCAGATTTAGCTGAGCCGGCACGCCCCAGTGTTATAGTTGCGTAATCTATAGGTTTTTGGGTCAGGGAATCAATAATAGATCCCGTTATCTTTCCAGTGATTGAAGCAGCCCCGGGCTCGCCGTTAGCCTGGGCAAATACTATCCCGCTGCTTGATATAAGTATTAACAATAATAGTATGCGTTTCATGTAATTGATTTTGAAATTAGTCGCAATCATTCTGTCATTGTTACATGATGTGCGGAACACAAGTGGAAAAAAATGGTAATAATGAGGTTACAAACAGTATATCCTAAAATAATAAAAGGGCCGAAGCCCTAATATTAAAGGATTTTATCTGGAATTATAATACTATATTAACTATTTTACCCTTTACGAAAATTATTTTCTTAGGTAATTTTCCTTCCGTGTACTTTTTTATATCACTATTGGAGAGGATGATCTCTTCCACTTCCGGTTGTGTAAGGCTTAACGAGATATTAAGGTTCATTCTGGTTTTTCCGTTCACAGAGATCGGGTATGAAAACTCATTCTCTACAAGGTATTCAGGTTTAAATTCCGGAAAGCGGGCAGTCGATATTTCACCTTCCTTATTGCCTAAAAGTGTCCAGAGCTCTTCGGTAATATGCGGTGCATAAGGAGCAAGAACAACGACCAATTCATGCAGGATTTTCCTCTTATTACATTTGAGATCCGTTAATTCATTAACACAGATCATGAAGCTCGAAACAGAAGTATTAAAAGAGAAACGTTCAATGTCCTCTTCCACTTTACGGATGATCTTATGCAGGGCTTTATACTCTGCCTTTGAGGGTTCTTCTTCAGATACCGCGAAATTGAATGCATCATCATGGAAAAGCTTCCAGAATTTACGGAGGAATTTAAAAACACCCTCAATCCCGTTAGTGTTCCATGGTTTACTTTGTTCGAGAGGGCCAAGGAACATCTCGTACATACGCAAGGTATCAGCACCGTAACGCTCAATGATATCATCCGGACTGACGACATTGAATTTAGATTTTGACATCTTTTCAACTTCAACACCGCATATGTATTTGCCATTCTCAAGAATAAACTCGGCATTGACAAATTCAGGCCTGAATGATTTAAACTTTTCCAGATCCAGAATCTCATTATCAACGATATTGACATCCACATGAAGTGCTGAGGCAGTATAATCGTCTTTCAATCCGTGGGAAACGAACTTATTTGTACCCCTGCCTTCCGCATCAATGATGCGGTATACAAAATTAGAACGCCCCTGGATCATCCCCTGATTGATCAGTTTTTTGAAAGGTTCTTCCTCTGTTACATAGCCCAGGTCCTTTAAAAATTTATTCCAGAAACGACTGTAAAGCAAATGCCCGGTGGCATGTTCTGATCCTCCTATGTACAGATCGACATCTTTCCAGTAAGAAATCGCTTCTTCAGGAGCAAAAACATCCTGCTTCCTGTCTTCCTTTGAAGCCATATACCGGTACCAGTACCAGCTGGAGCCAGCCCATCCCGGCATAGTACTTAGTTCATATTCAAGTTCACCGCGATATTTCCAGTTCTCTGCTCTTCCTAATGGTGGTTCGCCACTTTCTGTTGGTAAATATTTATCCACTTCTGGTAAGACCAGGGGCAATTCCGCCATGTCGATCAGGTGGGGTAACCCATCCTTAAAATACACCGGAACGGGCTCACCCCAATAGCGCTGACGACCAAAGATCGCATCCCGTAAACGATAGTTCACTTTCGCTTTACCAGCACCTAATTCTTCAAGTTTGCTGAGCAGCACCGATGTTGCTTCTTTATAGTTCAGGCCATTTATCAGTTCAGAGTTGATATAATGGCCTTCCTTTGTTGGATCAGCTTGTTTGTCGAGATCAGTCTGCGCATCTGATATAGCCGGGATAGGCAAGCCAAACTTTGTAGCAAACAGCCAGTCCCGCTGATCACCGGAGGGTACAGCCATGACGGCACCCGTGCCATAACCTGCCAGAACATAATCTGCAATCCAGACCGGGATGGGTTCACCGCTGATGGGATGGTGTGCATAGCTTCCTGTAAAAGCGCCGGATACGGTTTTGGTATCCGCCATACGATCCAGCTCGCTTTTCTTTTTGGTCTGGTCTATATAGGTTTGTATTCCGGCTTCATGATCAGGAGTAGTAAGCAAAGGCACCAGCTCATGTTCAGGTGCCAGCACAAGGAATGTGGCACCAAAGATGGTATCTACACGGGTAGTGAAGACTTCAATAGAGGCCTGAGGGAGGCCCAATGCAGGGCTCAGGCTAAATTTAACCAGTGCTCCAACACTTTTCCCTATCCAGTTGCGCTGCATTTCCTTTAAAGGTTCGGGCCAGTCTATGGTATCCAATCCCAGAAGTAAACGGTCTGCGTAAGCTGTAATGCGCATACTCCACTGCATCATTTTCTTTTGTTCTACCGGATAGCCTCCCCGTTCAGAAACACCATCCTTTACTTCGTCATTTGCCAGAACGGTACCTAATGCTGCGCACCAGTTTACAGTACTCTCACGAAGATAAGTAAGGCGGTACCTGAGCAATTTGGTTTGCTTTTCAGTATCCGTTTTCCGTTTCCAGTCTTCAGCAGTAAAGGAAGTAACATCCTCATCGCATACAGCCTTAACCCCTTTGCTTCCTGAGATTTCGAATTTCTTTATAAGATCATCAATGCTCTCCGCCTTATTACTTTCCAGATTATACCATGAATTAAAGAGAAGCATAAATATCCATTGCGTCCATTTATAGTAGTCAGGATCGCTGGTACGGACCTCTCTGCTCCAGTCGAAGGAAAAGCCCAGATTGTCAAGTTGTTCGCGGTATCTGTTTATATTGGTTTCTGTTGTAATTGCAGGATGCTGACCCGTCTGGATGGCGTATTGCTCTGCCGGAAGTCCAAAGGAATCGTATCCCATTGGATGCAAAACATTAAATCCTTTCAGGCGCTTATAACGGGCAAATATATCCGACGCTATATATCCCAATGGATGACCCACATGTAAACCGGCACCTGAAGGATATGGAAACATATCCAGAACATAATACTTAGGCTTAGCTGAATTATTGTCGACTTTAAATGTCTGATTGTTTGCCCAGAATTTTTGCCATCTCTTCTCTATATCTCTGAATTGATAATCCATATAATGTCTTATAAGCTGCGAAATTACTAAAATCTAGGATTTTTTTGAACCGGAAGATTTCAGAAACTTATTTAAATCGCATATGAGCTTGACCTTTAAACTTTAACATAACTTTAACTGGGGATTAATGGCACTTAAATGCTTATTATTTACGTTTATAAATTGAAATCTTTATTTTCGCATATATTATTGGCTTATGGAAGAATTGGAAGGAAGCAGCTCCGCAAGAAAAACTAAGACTATTTACATTTCAACAGTGATCAGCATAGCCCTGGTTTTACTTATGACAGGACTGCTGGGACTGATTCTTGTTCATGCAAAAAATCTTTCAAATTATGTGAAAGAGAATATTGTGTTGAACATTATTGTAAGTGAAGGTGCTAAGGAGGTTGATATCACGGCTCTTCAAAAACAACTTGATGCAAATCCCTTCGTTCTAAAAACCCAGTACGTAAGTAAAGAACTTGCTGCCCGTAACTTAACCAAAGACCTGGGTGAGGATTTCGTTGATTTTCTTGGCTATAATCCTTTATTATCTTCGATAGATGTTTACATGAAGGCTGATTATGCTAATAATGCAAGCATTCAAAGCTTTTCAAACCAATTGACCAAAAATCCGCTTGTTAAGGAGGTAATTTATCAGAAATCCCTTATTGATATGGTCAATCAGAATATCAAAGGGATCGGCCTGATAATCCTTGCTTTTGCCGGCATTCTGCTAATTATTGCCGTTGCCCTGATCAATAATACCATCAGACTTGCTATTTACTCACAGCGATTCCTGATCAAAAGTATGCAGCTGGTAGGTGCAACAAAAAGCTTTATTCTGAAACCCTTTTTAGCTTATGGGATTTTTCATGGACTGCTTGCCGGACTAATAGCTATCATTCTGCTTCTGCTAACCCTATACTTTGCACAACAGCAGGTTCCTGAAATGATTATCCTGCGAAACTGGTTTGAGTTCAGCATTGTCTTTATAGCGGTAATCACTATAGGTATCCTGATATCAGGTTTAAGCACCTATTTTGCAGTAAGCAACTTCCTTCGTTTAAAAATTTACGACCTTTACAGATAATGGCACAAAAACATATCCCTTCTGAAACTAAGCACGAGCCTTTTGTGTTCGGAAAGAACAATTATAGATTACTGATCTTAAGCATTGTTGTTGTAATCTCAGGCTTTATACTTATGATGGGTGACACTGATATTTACAGTTTCCGCAAGATCGTTCTGGCTCCAATCGTTGTATTAGCCGGCTTCGCACTTGGATTTTTATCAATCCTTAAAAAGCCTGCCCATAACAACTAATGACTATATTTCAGGCGATCATTCTGGCTGTCATTGAGGGCCTGACTGAATTTTTACCAGTTTCGTCGACAGGTCATATGATCCTTGGCTCCTCCATGATGGGGATTGAGTCGGATAATTTTGTAAAATTATTCACAGTGGCTATCCAGCTCGGTGCTATTTTGTCGGTCGTGGTTCTCTATTTTAAGCGCTTTTTTCAAACTTTCGGTTTCTACTTCAAGCTGCTGGTGGCTTTCCTGCCAGCCGTTTTCTTTGGCCTGTTATTGAGCGATCGCATCGATCAGCTGCTGGAAAGTCCACTTGGAGTGGCAATTGCACTTTTAGTAGGCGGTATCATCCTGCTTTTTGTCGATAAATGGTTTATAAATGGCAGCATTGATGATACAAATGATATCAGCTACGCAACTGCATTCAAAATTGGATTATTTCAGTGCCTTTCAATGATACCTGGAACATCAAGATCGGCTGCAACTATAGTGGGCGGAATGTCTCAGAAATTATCCAGAAAAGCTGCTGCTGAATTCTCGTTTTTTTTAGCGGTACCTACCATGTTTGGTGCTACAGCGAAAAAGCTTTACGATTTTTATAAAGATGGATTTGAGATCAGTCATCAGGAAATTAAACTATTAGTGATAGGTAATGTCGTTGCTTTTATAATTGCTATGCTGGCTATCCGCTATTTTATTGCCTTTTTACAAACCCGTGGCTTCAGGATGTTTGGATGGTACCGTATTATCATAGGCGGCCTGATACTGATACTGCTCCTCTCCGGCTATGATCTGGAGGTAATCTGATGAACGAAAAGACCAATAAAGAATTTCCCGACTTCAATTTTGCCGAAGGCGAACTGCTGCTGATAAACAAGCCATATAAATGGACCAGCTTTGATGTGGTAGGAAAAATCCGCAATGCATTTAAACCATTGAAGCTTAAAGTTGGCCATGCAGGCACACTTGATCCTCTTGCAACAGGGCTTCTCATTATCTGCACCGGAAAGCTCACAAAAAAAATAGATGAATTTCAGGCGCAGGAGAAAGAATATACCGGAACCATGGTCCTTGGAGCCTGCACTCCTTCCTACGACCTTGAAACAGAAGTAAATGAAACATTCGATATCAGCCAGCTTGATGAACAACAGATCAGAGACACTACGAGACTTTTTACTGGAGATCTGGATCAGTTTCCTCCTGCCCATTCAGCTATAAAAGTAGATGGTGAGCGCCTTTACATGAAGGCCCGCCGCGGAGAAACCGTGGAGCTGAAAACACGTAAGGTCAATATCAGCCACTTTGAAATAACCCGGCTGGAACTTCCGGAAATTGATTTCAGAGTAGTTTGCAGCAAAGGCACCTATATCCGTTCGCTGGTATATGACTTTGGAAGGTCCCTGGATAGCGGAGCTTATCTGTCATCACTCCGCCGGACCAAAAGCGGAAATTATGCTGCAGATGAGGCATACGGAGTAATAGAACTGGTCAATCATATTAAACAGCTTAAAGAGCAGGAAAAATTAAAATAATAAAGAATAATTTTGCCCTCTCTCAATAATCATGAAGATTTATAAGCACATTGATGAATTCAGGAAGATCCATAACGCTGTGGTTACCATCGGCACATTTGACGGGGTACATATCGGCCATCAAAAGATTATTAGCCGTTTAGTCGATGTTGCGCAGCAGACAGGTGGTGAAACTGTTATTCTAACCTTTTTCCCTCATCCGCGCATGATCCTTCATCCTGAAGATCTGGACATAAAACTGATCAGCACGATAGATGAGAAAGCTGAAAGGCTGGAGAAACTTGGCATCGATCATCTCATCATCACACCTTTTACCCGTGACTTTTCAAACCTTTCACCTCAGCAGTATATAAAGGACATACTCGTTGATAAGATCGGTACCAGCAAGATCATAATCGGATATGACCACCGGTTTGGCAAAGATAGAATGGGAGGCCTTGAACATCTGCAGAAATTTGCTTCAGAATTCCATTACCAGGTTGAGGAGATCCCTGAACAGGATATCAATGATGTTTCTGTAAGTTCTACTAAGATCAGAAATGCCATTTTAAGCGGTGATGTAAAAACAGCTGCAGAATTTCTTGGCTATAATTTCCATCTTACCGGGAAAGTAATAAAAGGTGACCAGATAGGCAGATCGCTGGGCTTTCCGACAGCCAATTTATTCATTGAGGAAAGTTATAAACTCATTCCTTCTGACGGGATCTATGCGGTAAGCATTGAATTCAAATCAGAAGATAGAGACCCCATAAGACATTTTGGAATGGCTTATATCGGCCACCGGCCAACGATAAATGGAATGACCCGCAATATTGAAGTTAATATTTTCGATTTTGACGAAGATATCTACGGACATACAATTCGTATTAATTTTTTGTATTTTCTGCGGGCCGATCATAAGTTTAATTCACTTGATGAGCTTAAAAATCAGCTGATTAAAGATGAGCTGAAAGCAAGAAAGCTTCTATTCCCGGACTAAAAGTTTAATTTCGCTCTTTATTAATCACAATCGCCTTGGCTAAATTAAACCTGGAGAAACAGGAAAGTGATTTAAATCAAGCCTGATATGGGCATTCGCACTCGTATCATTAGGAAGCTGGTTTGGCACAGAAACAGGCTATCAAACTAAATGGAGCTACTATTTTCTGGGAATGAATTACCCATTAAGGTTCGTATTATTTGGATTTGTTCTCGTATTATTCAGCTTTGCGATGCTTCGCCTGCCTAAACTTATGATCTTCAGAAATTTGACCTATATCATTGGACTGCTCTATCTGTTTATCTCTTTATGGTTATTATCCATCTTCGGCAATTTCGGAACCATTGAAGAGTGGCTGATGATTAAGCAAACTGAAATATTTTACTGGGGAATTATTTCCGTAATTATATCTATCGCCTTCACCGTATTTGGTCTCCGGAAAAAGGATGAGATTGCCCGCGAATTTGGCATCACTTTTTTGCTGATTAATCTCTACAGCCGGTATTTTGAATATTTTTGGGATATCACAGATAAGACTATATTTTTCAGCATTCTGGCGCTGTCTTTCTGGCTGATCGGCAGAAAAGCAGAAAAGATCTGGAATTTGGAATTTTTGAAGAAATGAGGATAAAAAACTAAAAAATTTCAAAATATTAACAATTTATACTTTTAACTCAATCGGTCATAAGTATCTTAGCATTACATTAGAAGTCCCAAAATCATTATTATGTTTATACATCATGTTTATTTCTGGCTTAAAAATACAGGCAATGTCGCCGAGTATGAGCAGTTACGTGTTGGCTTAAA
>CAYHRC010000091.1:0-9062 GCA_964358565.1 uncultured Sphingobacterium sp.
CCTTCAAATAATTGGTATTAATTGTTTTGTTGGTGACAACACCAACAAAGGCATGACTTAATTGGTATTAATTGTTTTGTTGGTGACAACACCAACAAAGGCATGAGTATTAAAATTAATCCTTTTTTGAGATATTGAGTCATAAGTTCATTCAAGATCATTCGAAGATGAAACATGTACTTAAATACTTCTTCCTTCCGTTATGCATTTTCTTTGCAGCAATCACTTTTTCATCTTTTATTTCGGATGATCCGGCGGGTCTAAAATTTCCGTATAAAAAAGCAGGCCTTACTGAGCGACAGGCAGCAGCACATTTATTAAGCCGCTTTACCTATGGAGCCCGGCCCGGTGATGTTGATGAAGTAATGAAGGCAGGACTTGAAAAATGGTTTCTTCAGCAGCTAAGCGGTGCTCTCAGAGATGATTCCCTTGAGAACAGGTTGAGTAATTATGATGCCATCAGACTTAGCAATAATGAAGTAATGCGTATTTTTCCAAAAAATGCTCAGGTATTACGAATGGCAATCCGGGATGGTATAATACCTAAAGATTCCGTAAATGCGGGCGATAAAAAAGCGTACAGGGCTCAGCTTCAGGATTATATGCAAAAGAATGGATTTAAGCCGCAAGCTGAACTTTTCAGGCAACTGATCAACCAAAAGATACTAAGGGCTTCTTATAGTAATAATCAATTAAAAGAACTTTTAACTGACTTCTGGTTTAATCATTTCAATGTATCCATTACTAAAAATTCATGTGCAGAGTTTATTCCGGCTTATGAAAGAGATGTGATCAGGCCCAATGTATCTGGCAGGTTTGAAGATCTGCTCCTTGCAACTGCAAAATCACCTGCAATGCTTATGTATCTCGATAATTTCAGCAGCTCTGGTGTAGCTGAGAACTTACCACAGACTGTGAATTCACAAATGAGACAACGTCTTGCTGCCTCTATAAGGATGATAAAAGATACTTCATCATTTCAGGCAAAAGCCCTGCAGAAGATGCAGCAAAATAGAAAGAACCAGGGATTAAATGAGAATTATGCACGTGAGGTAATGGAACTTCATACACTGGGAGTTGAGGGGGGATATACACAAGCTGATGTTACGCAGGCCGCCCGTGTTCTTACGGGATGGACGGTATATCCCATGGATAATGGCTATGGTTCAGCAATTAAAAATATGCTTGAAAGAGCCGGTGAAGAAAATTTAAAGAAGCGCGGATTTGTCCATGAAAATGATTTCCTTTTCGCTGCCAACAGGCACGATAGGGAAGAAAAGACTGTACTTGGCAAGCGTTTTTCTTCCAACGGTGGTTACGAAGAAGGAATTGAGCTTCTTAAAATGCTTGCCCATCATCCTTCAACAGCAAAATTCATTTCAGGAAAAATTGCTGTCCGCTTTGTCAGTGATAGTCCTCCCAAACAATTGGTCGACAGGATGGCTGCTACATTCACCGAAAAGGGCGGAAACATTTCTGAAGTTCTTCTCACCATGGTGTCATCACCTGAATTCTGGAGCAGGGAAGCATTACGTGAAAAAACAAAATCGCCTTTTGAACTTGCAATCAGCGCTGTTCGAAGCCTGAATGCTGATATCAGGCAACCTTTCCAGCTAAATATCTGGATCAACAAAATGGGACAGAAAATGTATTTTTATCAGGCTCCGACAGGTTTTCCGGACAAGGGTCAGTACTGGATCAACACCGGCTCTTTACTGAACCGAATGAATTTTGGCCTTGCACTGGCATCTCAGCGTATCCCGGGAATACGAATAAATCTTCTAGCACTGAATAAGCACCGCGAGCCTGAGAGCTCTGAAGCTGCATTGATTTCATACAGTAATCTGATTATGCCGGAAAGGGATCTGGCGCAGACTATTACGCGCCTTAGTCCGATGTTAAATGATCCCCTTCTTAACAAAAAAATAGAGGAAGCTGCATCAAAAAATGCTTCTCCGGAGCCGAAACAGAATATGGTGAATGAGGATGCCCGTGTCTTAAATGAGGATTCAGATAAGGCTGGTAACAAAATAGCGGCTAAGTCAAGTATGCGGGCAATGCAGAGCCTTGCCGGAAATAATTCAATGTTATCACAGGTTGTTGGAGTGATCCTTGGATCACCGGAATTTCAGCGCAGGTAAAAAGAAGATCATGATATCAAGAAAAGCATTTTTAAAAGCTGGCGGACTTACTTTATTCGGAATAGGAATGGGAGGGATCCCTGTATTTCTTGCTGAGGCTGCAGATCGGATACAGGCACCGGGATTTTTTAAACGTAAAAAAATCCTTGTTTCCATTTTCCAGCGGGGCGCTATGGACGGACTCATGGCAGTTACTCCTTTCGGCGATCAGTATTTGAAAGCTGCGCGTCCTACATTATTTATGTCTGCGGCCCGGGGCGGTACAAGTGCCCCTTTGATAGATCTCGATGGACATTTTGGGCTGCATCCATCAATGAATGCGTTTGAAGCCTTGTTCCGTGAAAAACGACTTGCAATTGTGCACGGTATGGGCTCCCCAAACAATACCCGCTCGCACTTTGATGCTCAGGATTATATGGAATCAGGGACACCATTTAATAAAGGCACAGCAAGCGGCTGGCTGAACAGGGCAGCGGGGCTCCTTGGTCATGAAGCTACTCCCTTTCAGGCTGTGAGCCTCACCTCATCGCTGCCACGCTCATTTTATGGGGACAGACCATCTTTAGCCATCAATAATCTCCAGGATTTCGCAATCCAGATGCGCGGAAATCCAATGGGAGCAACACGTATATCAAAAAGTTTTGAAGAGCTTTATGACCTGACATCCCCGGGTCTTCTGAAGGAAACCGGCAAGGAAAGCTTTGATGCAATGAGGATGCTTCAAAAAACTGATACAAAAAACTATAAACCTGCTCATGAGGCTGTTTATCCCAATACGGCACTTGGTAATTCTTTAAAACAGATTGCACAGCTTATCAAAATGGATGTTGGTCTGGAAGTAGCTTTCGCCGAATCAGGCGGCTGGGATACACATTTTAACCAGGGTGCTGAAAATGGAATTTTTTCCAGGAATGTAAACGACCTGAGTCAAAGTATTATGGCCTTCTGGACAGACATGTCTGAATACCAGGATGATCTGATTATAATGACCATGACAGAATTCGGGCGTACTGTAAAACAGAACGGAACAGGGGGTACAGATCATGGCCGGGCCTCTTGTAATTTTATTTTGGGCAATGATGTGAATGGTGGACTGGTTCATGGTAAGGTTGAACCTCTGGCTATAGAAAATCTCGAAGATGGTCGTGATCTCGCAGTTACCACAGACTTCAGAAGCGTTTTCAGTGAAGTTGCATCCAGGCATCTTCAGATTAGGGACAATGATACTTTGTTTCCCGGCTTTGAGGGGAAAAGAATAGGGGTAATGAGATAATTTTAATGATTATACATGAACTTCATAAACAGCATCAGCAGATCCATCAGGCATGCAAAAGAATTGGTAAAAATGATTGGAGCGTCTTTCAGTTTTATCCATGCCAGATCCATAATCCGTTACCACCTGCCAGGAGAAGGAACATGATGGGGCTTACATCAACTTTTTTCTTTTAGAGATAAGAAATGGGGAATAAGTGAAGCTGTTGTCAGTATGCCTGTTGTAATGCCGATGATTTCTTTATGCCCGCTTTTTTGATCTGAATATATAATATCCCTTAGTGGATTAAATACACAAATTCTGTTATAGTAAGCAAAATTAACAAGCAATTTCATTTTCCTTATTATTTGAGATTTTTATCTATTTTATATTTATTTTCTTTAAAAGAAAAGAAATATAAAATAATATATACCGCTCAGAGAACTGAAATGAACTTTAACTCAAAAGGGAAGAAAATATTGTGTTGTATAAGTACGCTATTGTGTTGTATAAGTACGATGAAATAAAAAATCAAAATGGACAAAGGCCTCTGCTTTGCATTAGGCAGAACTGTGAAATTGTACATAAAAAACATGGTATGCACCCGATGCATAATGATAGTGAGACTGGAGCTCGAAAAGCTTGATGTACATTTCAAAGAGGTCGTATTAGGAAAGGTATTAATCGGAGAGATGCTGTCTGCAACACAAATCGAACAGATAAAGCAGGCTTTATCAGCTTCTGGATTAGAATTAATAGAAAACAAAAAATGTATCCTGATTGAGAGGATCAAGAATGTCGTTATAGAAATGGTTTATAATGACATTCAGATAAAAACCAATTTTTCAGATTATCTGAGTATTAAATTAGATCTTGATTATACTTATCTCGCTAATATATTTTCAGAATCGGAAGATACAACGATTGAAAGATATATAATCAGGCACCGGATACAGAGAGCTAAAGAACTTATAACTTATAATGAGCTCAACCTGACTGAAATCTCCTGGAAGCTTAACTATAGCAGTGTGGCACATCTTTCCACACAATTCAAAAAAATTACCGGTATAACACCATCACACTTCAAATCCCTGAACATGATCAGTTCTCTGATTCTGAATGTGTGAATTATAGAACTTATTCCCAAAGTTGTGTAACATCCCCCCCTTAGCCTATGTGTACGTTTGTATGGTCTTATGTTCTGTCTAAACGGAATTTGAGGCAAAATAAAATCCAACTGGCATAAAAAAAAACTGATTATGAACAAAAAAATTACTGTAAATCAGGATGGTCCTCAAATGCGTAAAAGCACAGGCTATTCAAAAATAAGAAAGACCGTATGCTATATGGCAATGCTAGTTGTTGTCTTTCTTGCGGGATGTAAGAAGGATGATTTTGAAGGAGAGGTTGTTGGGGTTTGTCCGGTAGTTACTACCGACCCTATGGACAAAGCGGTGGATGTTGTTTTAGACAAGCTCATTTCAGCAACTTTTAACACCAACATGAATGCTGCCACTATAAATAATTCAACATTCACTATTAAGCAGGGTACTAGTCAGGTATCTGGTAAAGTAGAAGCTACTGCCAATGGTGCAGTTTTTACTTTTAAGCCAGATGCTCCGCTTTTACCTTTTACAAAGTATACCGGTACAATTACTGCCGGTGTTAAAGACACCTTACGTACAGCAATGGTTGCTGATTACGTATGGACGTTTACCACGATCCCTCAAGTTTCAGTGACAGCAGACCCTGTAGCAGGCGGAACGGCTATTGGAGGCGGAGCATTTGCTCAGAGTTCCGTAGTTACAGTGAATTCTACTCCAGCAGCAGGTTATACATTCCTCAACTGGACAGAGACTGATAATGGTCCTGTAATTTCTACAAGTGCCAGTTATCAATTTGCAATGGCTGGAAACCGGGCACTGATAGCTAATTTTCAAGCTATACCAATCGGTAATTTTGCGGTGAATTTGTCATCCAATCCAGTTGCAGGCGGAACAACAACCGGAGGAGGTTCATTTGCTGCAGGTTCGAGTGTCACTGTAACTGCAAGGCCTAACTCAGGATATACTTTTGTTGACTGGACAGAAAATGGAACCAGAGTTTCAACCAGCTCAAGTATTCAATTTACTTTAAATGCCACCAGAACTTTCGTCGCCAACTTCAGAGCGATTCCCGCATCACAGTTTGCGGTAGTGTTATCATCCAGTCCGGTTGCGGGTGGTACAACAGATGGTGAAGGAGCATTTGCTTCCGGGACTTCTGTAACTGTTACAGCTGCACCGAACACAGGTTATAACTTTACAAACTGGACAGACCAGGCTAGCGGAACGGTATTATCTACAAGTCCTAACTATACGTTCGCGTTAAGCGCAAACAAAACATTAGTGGCCAATTTTGCCCTTAATACCTACACATTAACAGTAAACGCTGTAAATGGTACGGTCGCAAAAAATCCGGATCAGGCCAGATACAATTATGGAAGTACGGTAACGCTTACAGCGACTCCGGCTCCAGGATATATCTTCTCTTCATGGAGCGGAGATGCTACCGGCTCAACAAATCCTTTGACCGTGACCATGAATGCCAATAAAAACATCACAGCCAACTTTACAGCACTTGCTGGTGTTGGTCCGGCGGCAGTTAACCTTGGAACAGCAGGTAATTTTGTGATATTAACGAAGTCAGGGATTTCAACCACGGGGGTTACATCCATCACAGGTGATATTGGGGTGAGCCCGGCCGCAGCTACTGCTTTAACAGGCTTTGGTTTGATCATGGACACGAATGGTCAATCTTCACACACACCTATTGTGAGTGGAAAAGCTTATGCAGCAGATTATGCAGCTCCAACACCTGCCAAAATGACGACAGCTGTAAGCGATATGGAAACTGCGTTTACAACCGCAAATGGCCTGACAACTCCAGCACCTATAGTAGGTTTATATGCAGGTGATATCAGCGGAAGGATTCTTCCTCCGGGACTGTATAAATGGAGCACAGGTGTTTTAGTAACCAATGCGGGTGTAACTCTTACTGGCGGACCTAATGATACCTGGGTATTCCAGATAGCACAAAATCTGACAATAAATAATAATGCAAAAATTACATTATTAGGTGGTGCACAAGCCAAGAACATTTTCTGGGTAGTAACTGGGCAGGCAACGCTTGGATCCAATTCCGATGTAAGCGGTATAATCCTGAGCAAAACTCTGATCTCCCTGAATACAGGAGCTAAGGTCAATGGCCGCTTATTGGCACAGACAGCAGTGACCCTTAACGCTAGTACTGTAATTCAACCATAATTAAACCTATCCCCCCTGGTCAACCCCTGGTCAGGGGGGATATAAAATGTAAAAAAATATAAACCTAATATTTAAAGGAGATATCACATGTTATCAGTCAAAAAAATAATGCAACGGTTCATCATCTTTTCTTTGATGGTAATCCTTGCCCACACCACGGTAAAGGCGCAAACAACGCAGCCAACCTGGTGGTTCGGAGTATCAGGTGCTGCGAATTTTAATTTCTATGATGGAACCACGCAAAGGCTCAATAATGGCCTGTTCGTTCCAACGGCTTTCCATAAAGGTGATGGAATAAAGCCTTATGGCTCATTTTTAATGGAATTTCGTCCGGGTCCGGTATGGGGATTTATGTTAAACCTGGGATATGATGGTCGTGGGGGGAAATTCGATGGTGTTATAGCTCCATGTGATTGCCCGGCCACCCTGAAAACTAATTTGAGTTATTTTGTTATCGAACCAAGCTTACGCTTAGGATCAGCCAAGTCTAATTTTTACCTTTTTGCTGGTCCGCGTGTAGGAATTAACCTGCAGAAAGATTTTTCATACACACAGGACAAACAAGAAAATACAGATTCAGAACTTAGTGCAATACGTAAAACTGTGTTCTCTGGTCAGGTAGGAGTTGGTTATGAATTTCAGCTATCTCCTGCAAGCAGTGCTTCTAAGGTAGTTCTTTCACCTTTTGTTTCTTATCATCCTTATTTTGGTCAGGATCCCCGTTCTATCGAAAGCTGGTCGGTTTCAACTTTAAGAATCGGTGTAGCCCTTAAGTTCGGGAAAGGTAAAGCAGTACCGGTCAAAGAAGAAACTCCTGTAGTAGTAGTTCCGGTACGCGATGTTACTTTTTCTGTTCGCGCACCGAAAGTTGTTCCTATGAAGCGTCAGGTAAGCGAAACTTTGCCTTTGCGTAATTATGTATTCTTTGATGAAGGATCTGCTGAGATCCCTAACCGTTATGTCATGCTATCTCAGGCACAGGCATCAGGTTTTAAAGAAGATCAATTGCAAAATGCGCAGGTCGAAAACATGACCGGCCGTTCAGCAAGACAACTGAATGTGTATCACAATATTCTTAACATTATGGGTGATCGTTTGAGATCTAATCCGGGTGCTTCTATATCGCTTGGCGGTGCCTCATCAAAGGGCCCGCAGGAAGGTAAAGCTTTTGCTGAGGCCATCAAACTTTACCTGGTTAATATATTTGGAATTAATGGATCAAGGATCTCTACTGTCGGACGTACAAAACCACTCATTCCTTCCGAGCAGCCAGGTGGTACAAAAGAACTTGTTTTACTTCGCGCGGAGGACCGTCGCGTAGACATTGAAAGTTCTTCCCCTGAATTATTGATGGAAGTGGGTGGCGGAATGATGAAGCCTGTACAGATAAATGCTGTGCAGATGGATCCATTGGATAGTCATATAATCTTCAATGTCGACGGAGCTAAAGACCTTCTGAAAACATGGTCATTGGATATTGCAGATGAGCAGGGTACCATTAAGCATTACGGACCGTTTACAGGTGATCAGGAAAGCTTACCAGGAAAAACCGTTTTAGGAGATCGGCCTGAAGGAAATTATAAAGTAACTATGATTGGTGAGACTATAAATGGTTTACCTGTCAGAAAGGAAAGCTCAGTTCATTTAATCCGTCAGAATGAGACGATAGAACAGGGATTACGTTATAGCATTTTATTTGATTTTGATAAAGCAAAATCGATAGATGCTTATGACACCTTTTTAACAGAGATCGTAAGTCCTCTGATAACGAATGGTTCTACAGTCATTATTCATGGTCATACAGATGTTATTGGTCAAGAAGAATACAATCATACATTATCTCATAACAGGACAATGCACGCACAGACTGTTCTTGAACGATCATTAGCAAGTGCAGGAAGAAGTGATGTAAAATTCCAAACCATGAGCTTTGGAGAAGATGAGGGGCATTCGCCTTTTGAAAATAATCTTCCTGAGGAACGTTTTTATAACAGAACGGTGATAATAGACATTATCCCCGTAAAGTAATAAGAAATGCATCATGTAATCTGAATGGAATCTGGTAGTTTTGAATAGAGAAAAAGAAACAATTATTAACAATTTATTCAATCATTTTAAGTAAATTTTAATTATTCACACAAATAAAAACAATCATGAAAGCAAAATTGATAATCGCAATAATGATAAGCGGGTTTATGGCAGCCAGCTTCACTTTTAAATCCAGTGATCAAAATAAGCCCTGGCCTGTACCTGATGTTGCTAAGAACAAAAAAAATCCTGTAAAAGCGGATGCCCAAACACTTGCCACCGGTAAGGCACTGTGGAGCAAGCATTGCAAATCATGCCACGGTGCTACCGGATTAG
>CAYHRC010000092.1:0-8939 GCA_964358565.1 uncultured Sphingobacterium sp.
GATCCCCATTATACTGATCCTTTTAGCGGCGCTTTCTACAGGACCTAAAATGGTGATATAGGGGTTAGATGCTGTTTGTAACATTGCCATACCAGTTCCCTGCACAAACAAGCCAAACAAAAATAAAGCATAAGTGCGGGTTAAGGCTGCCGGTATAAATATAAGGGCTCCGACAGCCATGACAAGTAAGCCAAGCGCCATTCCATTTTTAAATCCGGTCTTTTTTAAGATCATTCCTGATGGGATAGCCATAACCAGGTAGGAGATGTAAAAAGAAAAAGCAACCAGGTAGGATTCGAAATTGTTTAATTCACAGGCTATTTTAAGATACGGGATTAAAACCGAGTTGAGCCAGGTAATAAAACCGAAAACAAAGAATAAAGCACCTATTATAAAAATAGGATTCAAGCCACGATTAACAATTTTCGGTTTTTCCATTCAGTTTTCTTATGGTTTTATTTGGTTAATGCATTATCTTTTAAAAGCTTGCCCTAGGGAATTTTGCTATAGTAATCCTATTAATATCAAGCAAGTTATTATAATTGGATTTATTTATAATATTTATCCAATATAATGTGTTCGCACACACAAATCAAAATTATTTTTTATTTATTTTTTCGAAAAAATGAATTACTGATTGGAAAATCGATAAAAAAAGCCCTTAAATGCATCATTTAAAGACTTTGTTATTTATTGAGAAGTTTTATTTTAAGCGTTTACGACCACGCAAAAATAAATTAGGTATGGAAATTGCGAAAAATTAACTCCACAGAAGTTCAGGAATTCAGAAGTATATCCTCATTTTCAACATCTATAAAGTAATTGACATTTTCTTTGGTAATAATATCTAAGGGAAGGAACTTTAAGGCTGAGACTTCTTTTTTAAAGACCAGATGATCGGCTAATTGTTTTATTCCCCAATAACCCTGTCCTTTAGGATTCTGATTTATTAAAAAACTGATTAATCCATCATTTAAAAAGTGAATGTTCTTAGGGAGAAGATCATATCCAACGATCTTAATTTTTTTTATCCGTCTCTGTTTCAGGTACGAAGCGATTTCAAAAGCTTTAGAAGTAGTTACAAAAATGCCCTCAAGATCGGGTATACTTTCAATTAAACCGCCCAAACGCTCTGTGAATTCGAAAAAATTAGAGCTATTCAACTCTGCTTTTACAATATTATATTGCTGGTCGATATGGTTTTGTATAAAGTAATTTTTAAATCCCTGTTCTTTTTTAGATAAATGCGCTGCATTGCTTATTTCTTCATCAAAGTGGGCGATTAGGATTGAGCAGGGGTGTGGCAATCCATAATGGATTAGTTTACCGGCAAGATATCCGCTCTGATAAGAATCCTGACCGATATAACTTAGCGGATCATAATCCGCTATCTGCGTATTAAATAAAACAAAAGGAATTTTATCTTTTTTCCATTGCTCAAGAAAGGGTAATACTTCCCGGTAAAAGATGGGTGATACTATTATTCCATCAACATTTTGTTCAGTGATATGCCTGGCATTTTCAATAAATGAATTTGCATCGTATGGATTAAACAGATAATATTTGATTATAATTCCGTATTGTTTTAACTCCTTTTCGGCCTTCATGATACCCATTTTAGGGTAATGCCAATACGAATCATACTGTTCATTTGGTATTAATGCTGCAAATTGATATTTTTTTGAAGAGCCTAAAGCACGAGCCATAAGATTTGGCTCATAATTCATTTCCTTAATAATTTTGAGAATTCTTTCTTTTACCTTTTCTGATACCCTGCCCCTTTCATGTAAAACCCGGTCAACAGTTCCTGTAGAGACATTTGCTTTTAATGCTATATCCTTTATTCTTACAATTTTAATGCTCATAACTGGATACAATATCGCTTTTAATGATCTTTAGAAAGACTTTTTCAAAAAATATTTTTCAAATGTGAATTAATATCGGTCAATTACTTAGACGCTTAATCCGCTAGTTCTTAAATTCATAAACAAATTAAAGTGAGTAATAATGGCTTTAGTCTTGTTAAAGTCTTAGAAGAAACAAGTGCCTGCTTTGAATATTCAAGCTTTTTAGAGATATAAATAAAGCTTTTTACAATTAAGTTTTAGGCATTACTATTGAATTTCTTTTATAGAATAAACAGATTCGCATTTATGAATTTCTATTTTGTGTTGGTTAATCAAAACGGAGCCAGCTCGTTAATTCCTTATTCATAGTCGAAATATACAGAGTTTGCTGCAAGCCGATACTTTCCTGGTATAAAAGAAACATAAAACCCATCTAAAGCTCTAACAATTTAGGTATTAATTATTGATTACATCATCAAGGTTTTATCTTTACAGATGAAATGCAGGGACTAGTTATAAAATCAACCGGAAGCTGGTACGAGGTTTTAACCGAGGATGGGAAGAACATTCAATGCCGGATCAAAGGAAAATTCCGGACTCTGGATATTAAAACAACTAATCCGGTGGCTGTTGGAGATCGTGTTGATTTCCAGCCTGAACCTGATCAGGATACCGGCCTGATAACCGCTCTCCATCCCCGTAAAAATTATATCATCCGCAAATCGGTCAATCTATCCAAACAGGCCCAGATCATTGCAGCAAACTTAGATCAGGCATTTTTGATCGTCACTCTTGCATCACCCCGAACTTCCTTAGGATTTATAGACCGTTTCCTGGTAACCGCCGAAGCATATCATATTCCTGCCAAACTGATCTTTAATAAGCTTGATCTTTTTAGTGATGAAGGTCTCGAAATACTTGCCCAATACCAGCATATTTATGAGAATAGCGGGTATCCATGTTACAGCGTATCTGCCCGGCATAAAACCAACCTGGATCAGATAAAAGATCTCCTGAAAGATAAAGTAACCCTTGTAAGCGGACATTCGGGGGTGGGCAAATCAACTTTAATAAATGCATTACTGCCAGGCTCGGAGCTTAAAACAGGTCACATTTCCGACTGGAGTGATAAGGGCAAACATACCACTACGTTTGCAGAAATGTTTCAATTGCCTTTTGGGGGATACCTGATCGATACTCCGGGTATTCGTGAATTAGGCGTCTTTGACATTGAAAAACAGCAACTCGGACGTTTATTTCCTGAAATAAGAAAATTAATGGGGGATTGCAAATTTCATAATTGCCGGCACATCAATGAACCCGGTTGTGCCGTGATTGAAGCCCTTGAAAATGGTGAACTGGCACCTTCCAGATATGATAGTTACTTAAGTATTTATCACGGAAACGAAACCCGTGGATAGAAGAAAAATGAGAGCAGTAATTCAGAGAGTCAGCAGTGCTTCCTGCAGTGTTGAAGGAAAGATCAGCGGCGCGATCGCACAGGGTTTCATGGTACTGATTGGCATTGAAGATACTGACACTGAGGAAGATCTGACCTGGCTGGCACAAAAAATAGTAAGCATGAGGATCTTTTCAGACGAAAAGGGGCTGATGAATAAAGCCCTGGCCGATGTTAATGGCTCTATTCTGCTTATCAGCCAGTTTACACTCTATGCCACAACAAAAAAGGGAAACCGCCCCGGCTTTACCCGCTCTGCTAAACCAGAAAAGGCAATTCCCTTGTATGAAAAAATGATCAGAGAATTAGGCCGGCTAATGGGAAATAAGATCGAAACGGGCATTTTCGGTGCAGATATGCAGGTCAGCCTTATAAATGACGGACCTGTTACCATATGTATTGATACGAAAGCAAAAGAATAATTCATTAACTATCCGCATGACGATAAAAGAAGCCCAGGAAACAGTCGACAAGTGGATAAATACCACTGGAATCCGTTATTTTAATGAACTCACCAATACTGCCATACTTATGGAAGAAGTGGGTGAAGTGGCCCGCATCATGGCCAGAAAATACGGAGAACAATCATTTAAGGAGTCTGATGAAAAACATAACCTGGCCGATGAACTTGCCGATGTTTTGTTTGTTCTGATCTGTCTCGCCAACCAGACCGGCACAGACCTTTCTGATGCGCTTCAAAAAAATCTGGAGAAGAAAAATATCAGGGATGCCGAAAGGCATAAAAATAATGAGAAACTAAAATAAGGGGCAGGTTGTTTTTGTTAGGGTTTAGCAGGTTAATTTGAAAATACAGGCTTGTTTGGAGTCTGGCCTCACCCTGATTACTTCATGTACACGGTTCAATGTTCGGGTGGCCCTCTCCGAAGGAGAGGGTTTTGGAATCGTATTTCAGACTTACGAAATTGCTCTCCGATTTGCAAGTAATTTCGTAAGTCGCATCTGATTCTAAAAGTGACTGACGAAGTCTCTTTCCGCTCGGCTAGGTGTGACTTCGTAAGTCTGATTATTTTAATTTGATTAGTCTTTCCCCGTCTAAGACCGGTATGCTTGAAGTGACATCAACTTTCAGGCAAAATGCAATATCCTCTTCAATGCCAAGGCTTTTTAGGCGCTCACTGTGAGATGTTTTTTTAAGATACGAATTCAGGTCATCCTTAGCAAGGATATACAGGTCTTCGGAAGCGATGCTGGCATCATCTAAACGATACTGCTCATTCCTGAGACCATGTACTATTCCGCCTGCAAATAAAGTATCCTCCAGATTAACTTTATCCTTCCAGCCTGAACACACAAGCAACACATCATTCGGCTGCGTTTTTAACCAGCCGCATAATGCTGTCAGGTTGAGAAAAGAACCTATTACAATTTTACTCGCACCGCGCGACATATTAATTGCATGTGTACCGTTTGTAGTCGTTAATACGATGGTTTTGCCAGCAACTTTCTCCGGGGTATAAGAAAACGGTGAATTGCCAAAGTCAAAACCATTCACTACCTCCCCATTGCGCTCAGCTGCCAGAAGAAAATCAGTGTGCCGGTATGATTCACAGGCTTCAATGCTCGCTACAGGTATAATAGCTTCTGCACCATTCTCTATCCCGTAACAAATGGATGAAGTGGCCCTGAAAATATCGATCACAACGACGATACTTTCTGTGAAATCATGTAAGTGAAGTAAGGCTGGTGTAAGGCATACCTCGAGAGTACGGTTTTGCATAATACTGGCTGGTATGCTTATTTAAATGGGATCTTTACAACTTTGGCTTTAATATTATTTTCGCGGATACGAATGTAAATCTCAGAGCCTTCTTTTGAAAAAGCAGTCTTTACATAGCCTAAGCCAATTGCTTTCCGAAGGGAAGGTGACTGTGTCCCGGAAGTTACCTTACCGATCAAATTTCCCTCTGCATCAACGATCTCATAATCATGACGCGGAATGCCGCGATCTATCATTTCAAAACCTATAAGCTTGCGCTCAACTCCATTCTGTTTTTGAGCAGCCAGGTTCTCCGAGTTGACAAAATTCTTGCTAAACTTAGTTATCCAGCCAAGACCTGCCTCTATCGGTGATGTTGAATCATCGATATCATTACCATATAAACAGAAACCCATCTCTAATCTAAGGGTATCCCTGGCAGCAAGCCCCACAGGTTTTATTCCAAATGGTTCTCCGGCTTTAAATATTTCATCCCATACATGATGTGCATGATTATTATCGAAATATAATTCGAAACCTCCGGCACCTGTATAACCCGTTGCAGAGATCAGTACATTGTCAATCCCCGCAAAAACACCTTTCTTGAAGGTATAATATTCCATCGACTTCAGATCTATATCAGTCAAACTCTGCAAGGCTTCAGCAGCTTTAGGCCCCTGAACCGCCAGCAAACATGTTTCATCTGATATATTCTTCATCTCCACTCCGGCTGTGTTATATTTTGAGATCCAATCCCAGTCCTTTTGAATGTTTGAGGCATTCACAACAAGCAGATAGGTCTTTTCATCTATTCGATATACCAGGAGATCATCCACAATTCCACCCTTATCATTTGGCAGGCATGAATACTGGATCTTGCCGTCAAAAAGTTTAGAGGCGTCGTTTGAAGTCACTTTCTGAATAAGATCTAAAGCACCTTCTCCTTTCAGGATAAATTCGCCCATATGGCTTACATCAAATACTCCAACAGCCTTTCTGACCGTCTCGTGTTCAAGGTTTATACCGCTATACTGTACAGGCATATTAAATCCTGCAAAGGGCACCATTTTAGCATTAAGACTTATGTGAGTATCATTTAAAGCTACATTCTTCATATACCTGTGGTAATAATTGGTTGTGCGAAATTAATTAAAAACGAGTAAAAGGTGCGGACTAATTTTATTGGGCCTCAGGAAGGGCCGTTTAGCATTGATAATTCTTAGGGATCAAGATCAGAAGAAAAGCTCATGGCAGGATCTGTTATCCTGAAAGTTTTGCGGTGATACGGGGACATGCCATATAAAATTACAGCCTCCCGGTGTTTAATAGTAGGATAGCCTTTATTATTGCACCAGTCGTATTCCGGATGCTCCTCCGAAAGATTAATCATATAATCATCCCGGTAGGTTTTCGCCAGAATGGAAGCAGCAGCTATTGAATAGTATAAAGTATCACCTTTGATGATGCATTCATGAGGAATTTGCTCATACGGATTGAACCGGTTACCGTCTATTAAAATAAAACCAGGCCTGATGTCCAGCTGCTCCAGGGCGAGGTGCATTGCTTTGAATGAGGCATTGAGAATGTTAATACGATCTATTTCTTCATGATCTACCTGTGCTACTGCATAAGCCAGCGCTTCGCGTTTAATGTATTCGCGCAGGGAATAACGGTCTTTCTCGCACAATAGTTTTGAATCAGTCAGGACATCATGCGAAAAATTTTTCGGCAGGATTACTGATGCAGCGAATACCGGACCTGCCAGGCATCCCCGTCCTGCTTCATCACATCCCGCTTCAATAAGATCATCCTGGAAATAAGGTAAAAGCATGGTGAAGCCTGGGATTTAGTTCAGGCAAATTTAGAAATTTCGGACAGGCCGGGCAGTATTGTTGATAATTTTTTTTACAAAACCCGAATGGTCAGAATGGTGATATCATCGGAATTCATCCGCGCATTATTTGCCATCTGAATATTTTTTAAAATACTTTCATTGAGATCATCAACCGCGAGGTGACTGCTATTTAATAAATGATCAACAAGATCTTCATCTGTTATAAACACTTCCTCATTTGCACTTTCAACAAGGCCATCAGTATAATTAAAGATCAGGCTACCTGCAGATAATATTTCTTTTCCAACACTTACGCAAGGAAGGGTTTCAAAAGCGCCAATGATGGTTGTACCCGTGGTAAGAAACTTCACTTTCCCATCCAATAGCAAAATGGGAGGATTATGCCCGGCATTCACATACCGGAGCTCTTTTGTTTTTTCATTGAACAGGCCAAGGAACAGCGTAATAAATCGTTCCCCATTAGTATTTGACACAACTATCTCATTCAGACGTTCTATCACCTTTACAAGGTCGCTTTCCACAGAGGCCCAGGCACGCAGACTTGCCTGTAAGTTGGCCATAAGTAAAGCTGCTGACACACCCTTACCGGAAGCATCTGCAATACACCACAAAAATTCGTGAGGGCTTATTTTAATAAAATCAAAATAATCGCCGCCAATATTCTCATTAGGAAGATAGGTTGCTCCTACCTCAACCGAACCTGTCTTTGGCAGGCTCCTGGGAATCAGCATACTCTGTACTTCAACAGCCAATTCCATATCGCGCTGCAAACGTTCCTGATCTACCCTTTCCTTAAATAGCTTCTTATTTTCGAGTGCAACCACGATCACATTAATAAGGGTCTGGATAAAGTTCAGGTCATTGCTCAGAAGCTCCTGTCCGATGTCAAAATCGCCGATGAGCACAAAGGCAAGAAATTCCTCTTTATGAAAAACCGGCACGAAGTAATCATACTTGCATAAGAGGATGTCGGCATGAGATTTCAGCGAGGTAATGTTTTTGAAATCACCAAGCGCCTGGCAGGTTTGCTGAAGTGTTTTTGCATTTTCAAACTCACCGCCAAAACGTGAAGCACAATAAAAATGCTCTCCTTCCCGTATCAGCAGCCGGATCTTTCCTATCTTAAGGTGAACATTGAGGATGACTTCAAGCATTTCAAACAACACAGAAGATGAGCTGTTCTTATTGATGGCCTGAGTAACTTCAAGCAAAGAATTTAATTCCGCCTGACGTTTAAGCAGGAGTTGAATTAATTCACTTTCATCAGTAATTACTGAAGTTGGGATATGTGCCAATACAATATTTATTGGTGATTGTGTGCTTATAAAATTAGAGAATAATTAGATAAATGCAAGCATATATTGCATAATGTGTTTCATGTTGCGGGTTCCGGGTTATGTGGCTGGATGCATAACCAAAACGGTCAACACTATTCAGGCATTGACACATTGACAACTTTCAACCCACAACCCGCAACTCACAACTACCTAACCATCCGTCCTTTCCAGTTATACTTCCCCGAATTACCGGCAATACCAATATACACCAGGTAAACTATGTGAATAAGTGATAATACAGGCTGATACAGCAAAAGCCTTTTTCTTCCGGCAAAGTTACAGACGGGAATTAGAAATAACAGTTCAACGAGCATTTTAGCGCTGATAGTTATCAGGCCTATACACCAGAAAGCGGGATTAATAAAGCCGGCCAGAATATGAAGGATGATCAGAAGGTTAAAAAGCCAGACAGAAACTCCCAGGATTACCACACCCTTATTTTTATAACGGGTGCTTTTTGAAGCCCAGCGTTTCCGCTGTTGAATCAACTCTTTAAGATTTGTTTTAGCATGGGTATAAACCATTGCTTCACGCGATTTGCAAAAGCCGATTCCACGCGGGTAAGCGGAGGCTACTTTATGAAGGAATAATTCATCATCACCTGATGCCAGGTCATCGATCCCCTTGAAACCGTGCAGCTGAAAAAATACATCACGGCGATAAGCCAGATTTGCCCCGTTACAAGTGGAAGGCATTTTATTTCCAATGCCCGAGGCGCCTAAGC
>CAYHRC010000093.1:0-8898 GCA_964358565.1 uncultured Sphingobacterium sp.
AACCTACGCCCACAAATTCTCCGGATACTCCCCGGATTCAACCAGCTTATCAATACTTTCCTGCACAATCGGCTTATCTTCAACATAAGTAACTCCAAACCATTTGTTTTGGGTTGGTATAACTTTAAAAGTTACTATCTTATTTTCGATCAGCTTTTCAGCTACAAGAGCGATAAAGAATTCAGCTTTTGGATTTTCAGCATTGGCCAGGGCAAACTCTCTGAACTGATCGGAAGAAAGTTCGAAAATCTTCGGGGTGAAGCCCCAGAAGTTCATGGATACCCTGGAATCTGAGCGTAAAGGAAATTCACGGCCGTCTTCTTCGAAGTAAATCTTTTTAGTCCCATCAGCATCTGTTTTAAAGTAAACCTTGATGCGTTCATGAATTTCTGTCAGGTTACCATCGGCATCCACTTTACATACACCACGGGAAACGGTACCATACTCAGATAAGGTTTTATCGATCTGGTATCCGATCATTGAAAATGTATCATCGCTGACTTCGGTTGTAAGAAAATCAGACATTTTCTGGAATGAGTCACGGCCATAAAAGTCATCGGCATTGATCACACAGAAAGGTTCGTTTACAGCATCCCTGACAGCCAACACCGCATGTGCAGTGCCCCATGGTTTGGCACGTTCTATTTCAATATCAATCCCGAAAGGTTTCAGGTCATAAGTCTGAAAAACGTAATCTGTTTCTATTTTACCTTGTAATTTGGGTTCAAATATGGCTTTGAAATTTTCGGCAAACTCTTCTTTGATTATGAAGATCACTTTCCCAAAGCCCGCTTTTATAGCATCGTATATAGAATATTCAATGATTGTTTCGCCATGTGGTCCAAATCCGTCTGTTTGTTTCATGCTGCCATAACGGCTTGCCATACCTGCGGCAAGAATTACTAAAGTAGGTTTCATTCGATATAAATTTTCGGTAAAATTAATAAATTAGGGCGGTTCCAGACCAAATGATTGATCTGTTTTATTGGTCTCCTTTAAAACCCCAGAAGTCCGCCATTGTTTCGCGAACGCGGTTTTTTTCCTGTCAGCATACCAAATAAGCCCCGGACGATAGCTGTACTTATCTGCCTTGTGATGGGAGCGTTGATGACTTTCTCGAGTGTGCTTTTTTCGCCCCGCTTTTGGGTATTTTCTTTTTCTTCCAGGCTGCGTTGTTTGATTTCTTCATCTTCTGCTAATTTTTCATTTACTCTTTTACTCAGCAGATCATAAGCGCTTTCGGGATCAAGAACTTCCTGGTATTTCTGATAAAGAGAACTTGCCTGCATCAGGGTATCTAAGTCTGCTGCAGAGAGCGAGCCCATAAGGGCACGGGGAGGACTGAGATGCGTTGCGACAACTTCAGTTGGAATACCTTTTTCATTGAGGACTGTAATGAGCGCCTGTCCGGTTCCTAAGGAAGTAAGTACCCGGTCAATTTCATAATATTTTGAGCGCGGATAGGTATTAACAGTCTTTTTAAGGGCATCCACATCATTCGGCGTGAAAGCTCTTAAAGCATGCTGAACGCGGTTTCCCAACTGTCCGAGAACGCTTTCCGGTACATCCATAGGAGTTTGGGTACAGAAGAAAACCCCAATGCCCTTTGAGCGGATCAGCCTGATGATGGTTTCGATCTGTTCAAGGAAGGCTTTTGATGAATTTTTAAAAAGCAGATGAGCTTCGTCAAAGAAAAAAACAAGTTTGGGTTTGTCCAGGTCACCGGCTTCTGGCATGGTATAAAATATCTCAGCGAGAAGGCTTAGTAAAAAAGTTGAAAACAGAACCGGCTGATTCTGAACATCTGAGATGTTGAGCAGGCTGATTACCCCTTTTCCATCCATGCGGTTGAAAAGATCCTGAATATCGAAAGACCGTTCTCCGAATATCCTTGAAAGGCCCTGCTGTTCCAGACCTACGATCTTGCGGAGAATAGTTCCTGAAGTTGAACCGGAAATGGTACCATAGCTATCTTTGATCTCAGCAGCACCCGGACCGTCAGAAAGGTAGGAAATGACCTTTTTCAGGTCGTTCAGATCCAGTAAAGGAAGTTTATTATCATCGGCATATTTAAATATCACCGCCATAACACCGGTCTGGGTTTCATTAAGATCAAGGATCTTGGACAGCATAATTGGCCCGAACTCTAAAACAGTTGCCCGCATTTGAGCGCCCAGTTTTCCTGAAAGCGAGTATAACTCAACCGGGAAGCCCGAAGGAGTAAAGGGTTTTCCCAGCGCAGCTGCTCTTTCCTCAAGTTTTTCGTTCGTCAGCCCCGGCTCGTTCAATCCTGAGAGATCGCCTTTTACATCCAGCAGAAAGACCGGTACACCGGCATCAGACAGCTGTTCAGAGATAAGCTGCAGGGTCCTTGTTTTACCCGTTCCTGTTGCACCCGCTATCAGACCATGGCGGTTCATCATCTTTAATGATAAATTAACCTCTGCATCAGCAATGATCTTTCCGTCTAATATTCCGGCTCCGAGGTAAATACAGGCTCCCTTGGTTGTATAGGAGCTTCTGATAAGTTCTGAAAATTGAGAATCTCTGTCCATAGGGTATGAAATTGGGAAGGTTGAAGCTACGATTAATATGTACTATTTTATAAAGCAAGAATGTATTTGCTGCTATTATAAGCTGTACTTTGAATGAATGTTTGATTATTTATTTTTTACATATTTTTCCAGCAAGGCGTCCATTTCCCACATCATATGTAAAACTGACTCCTTCGCCCTGTAGGCATGTGCTTCCGATGGGAGAATAACCAGGCGCGTAATAGCTCCATGACCTTTTAAAGCACTGTACAAACGCTCACTCTGCATGGGATAAGTTCCGCTGTTATTATCTGCTTCACCATGGATAAGCAATAAGGGTGCTTTTATTTTATCAGCATATGAAAATGGGGACATTTTGTTATAAACCTCAGGTGCCTGCCAGTAAGTACGCTCTTCTGCCTGGAAGCCAAAAGGAGTGAGGCTACGGTTATAAGCGCCGCTCCGGGCTATTCCAGCTGCAAACAGGTCAGTATGAGCCAAAAGATTAACCGTCATAAATGCCCCATAGGAATGTCCTCCAACAGCAATACGTTTTGGATCTGCAACACCCACTTTTACCAGATGATCAATGGCAGCTTCCGCATTATATCTTATTTGTTCAATAAAGGTGTCATTTGGTTCCTTGTTGCTTTCTCCAATGACAGGCATATCGGCATTATCGAGGATAGCGTAACCACGCGTTACCCAGAATATGGGTGAACCGCTGCTAAGCCTTATAAACTGATAGGGTGAGCCTTTGACCTGACCGGCAGCAGCAGCAGTTTTAAATTCCCGCGGATAAGCCCAGATAAGTAGCGGAAGGGGACCATCAATTATTTGATATGCCTTTGGTAAATATAAAGTCCCGCCTAAGCTGATCCCATCCAGACGTTTATAGCTTATCTTCTGTTTTTGAACTCCATTCAATGAAGGATAAGGGTCTTCAAATTGGGTGATCTGCCTGTTCTGTTTATCAGCCAATGTGGTCAGATAATAATTGGGTACCGAATCGGCAGCCTCTCTGCTGCTGATAATAAAATTGCCATTATTGAAAAAGACTGGCCGCTCGTAATATGGTGCCTCAGAGCGGAAGAGCGTATCCCTTAGTTTGGTTTTTATATTGAACTTCAAAATAAACGGACGGTCACCCTCCGGCGATGCACCATCACTTATTGTGAATAGATTTACATTATCCGTAGCACGTTTTAATGGATTGAACTCGGTTAATAAGACGTTCCGTTTGAATTCATTCTTCTTGGTTACAAATGCACCCGGATCACTGTACGCATCTTCATAATAAAAGTCAAACAGATTTACTCTGAACGTTTCATTGGAAGGTTTTATGAAAACCCGTCTTTCAGCCCGGGTTTTCCACCATCTTTCAGTAACAATGGCCAGTTTGTCATCGCCCCATAGTATTGAATTAAAGCGAAAATAACATTCGGCGAGTTTCGAAGCTTTCTGAGCAAAAGGTGCGCTTTGCGTGTAAATAATATCACGCACGCTGGCTTGTTGTGAGGGATTTCCATTATCCAGCGCTTCAACCCAGTATAGCACTGCACCTTTATCAGCGCGCCCGCCAAATTCCCTCGGTCCTTTTGGAACTCCATCACAACCGGCAGGAATATTTTCAGCCAGGGGAGCGTCGTAAAGTTTTTTGATCAGTTTTGCGGCCTTATCATAAACGGAAGTGGTAAATGGAAACATACGTGCCGGCACCACATAGGAATAAGGACGGTTAATTTTCGCTATAAGAATATATTGACCATCGGGAGAATATTCAAAGGAGCGTATGATGCCCGGCTCCTCAAAATTACTTGTTTTCCCTTCCAGGTCTATAAGTTTCAGCTGCGCCTTTAAATAATGATCAAAAGCAAGTTCGTCATAAGGGCTTTTCAGGAGATCCTGATAAGTTGGCGCCGGTGCTGATTTGACCATATTTTCCTGAACTATAGGTCCGGTTGGTATGGTAGGTTCCGGAGCTAAAGCTTCCCTGTTGTCATCAACAAATTTGGCCAGCAGTGATTTTCCATCTGGTGTCCAGACAAAAGATCTGCCATAGGTATCGTTCAGGAAAAGATCACTCAGTCGTTTTGCCTGAAGTGTTTTAAGATCTGCAACCCATAATTCAATACCGCTGGCGGTACTGTTACTGAACGCGACCATTGTTTCATCGGGTGACCATGTAATATCTGCAAGCTGCGGATTTTCAGGCATCCCGGTAAAGGAACTGTCCTGAGTGCTAATAACAGACCTTAATTTCATCCCTGTAAATCCCGAAGTCCGGCTTTGTCCGTTCCTTGCGGGATTAATGCGGAGGCCGCCTATTCTAAGCTCCGGCTGCGACAGTTCCTCAATAGAAGTGAGCCCGGGCATTTCGAGCAGAAGCATTCTTGTACCATCAGAATTGATCCTGACCGTTGGAATGGCCGGAGCCTCAACAAGATCAATAATAGATTGAGGCGGCTTCTGATAATTTAAAATGTCCTGGCCATTGGCTCCGGAAGCACTTATAAAAAATGCCCCTAAGAGTAAGGCTGAGAGCTTATTTATTTTCAATATGTCGGAAGGGAATCTATTTGATTGATCTGAAATCGTGACCTACCTTTATATCTAATAAATACTCATAGATGAGCCGGATGACATTATCTACATCCTCTTTATGGATCATCTCCACTGTTGTATGCATATAACGTAATGGTAAGGATATCAGAGCAGAAACGACTCCTTCATTCGAATACGCAAATGCATCTGTATCAGTGCCGGTCGACCGGGAGGATGCCTGGCGCTGGAAAGGGATATGATTTTTCTCTGCAATGTTTATGAGCAGTTTATTCAGGTTGGTCTGTACTGCGGGCGCATAAGAAACAACCGGACCTTTCCCGCAGGAAATATCGCCCTGTGTTACCTTATTGATCATTGGAGTTTGCGTGTCATGCGTAACATCGGTTACAATGGCAATGTCGGGTTTTATTCTGTTGGCGATCATTTCTGCACCTCTCAATCCGATCTCCTCCTGTACTGCATTGACAATGTATAAACCGAATGGCAGTTGTTTTTTATTTTCAGAAAGTAAACGGGCAACCTCTGCGATCATAAAGCCGCCGGCACGGTTATCCAGTGCACGTCCAACATAATAACGGTCATTAAGCACCATAAATTCATCCTCATAGGTTATTACACAACCCACATGAACACCTAATGCCTCAACTTCTTCCTTCGTGGTGCAGCCGCAATCTAAAAATATGTTCTTTAGAGTTGGAGCCTCTTCTTTTTCACCATTCCTGGTATGGATTGCCGGCCAGCCGAAAACAGCTTTAACAATTCCTTTTTCGGTATGGATATTAACCCGTTTTGAAGGTGCGATCTGATGGTCAGAACCACCGTTCCTGATCACATAGATTAGTCCTTCTTTGGTAATATAATTAACGAACCATGATATCTCATCGGCATGTGCCTCGATTACCACCTTGTATGCTGCCTTCGGATTGATCACCGCTACGGCAGTACCATAATTATCTACTATATGTTCATCAACATAGGGTTTAATGTAATCCAGCCACAAACGCTGGCCTTCCCATTCAAATCCGGTTGGAGATGGATTATTGATGTATTTTTCAAAAAAGGATAGTGATTTCTGATTCACTACCGGGATATGTTTATGTTCTTTTTCCTTTGCCATTATGAATTGTCTTTCTTTGATTTTATTTTATAACCGACGGGTTCGGTTTCAGTTTTTTTAATTTCAATCTTATCCAGAAGAAATTTGAAGACATTGTTGATCTTGTCGTCAAGTTCTTTTACTTTTTTATAAAGGTCCTGATTTTGCAATAAAATCTGGCGGTAATATACAAAAGCACGCATAATTTCAATGTTAATTTTGACTGCTTTTGTGGATCGTAATACTGAAGAAAGCATTGCAACTCCCTGTTCTGTAAAGGCCAGGGGATTTATACTTGAATGCCTGAGATTTTTTAACCGGTCACAATTTGTGACCAGTTGCTCTTTTTCTTCAAAAGTCAGTTGAAACATGAAATCTTCAGGAAAACGATCTGCATTTCGTTTAACTTGTTGCTTTAGTTTTTTTGTTTCAGTTTCATACAGCGTTGCAAGGTCAGTATCAATCATTACTTTGAATCCTCTAAGTTCGAAGATTAGACTTTCAAATTGACGTGTTTGAAGAATGTCTTTCATTATGGGATTTGAAATAAATTATAATATCTTCTCCATGATCACAAATTCATGGCCATTTTTTTGAAATGTTTGGTCAGTATTTGAAAAGCCGAATTTACCATAAAATTCTGAAGCATTTTTACGTGCATTACACCATATACGCAGGCAGCCTTCAGTTTTTGACACTTCCAGCACGTACTCCAGCAACTCGCTGCCATAACCCTGACGCTGATATTCAGCGATCGTTGCAAATTTTCTGAATTGCATGGAGCTGCCATCTTTAAATAAGGAAACAACACTGATCAGTACATTATTGTCAAATAAGCCCAGGTGCATACCCTGTTCATCATCAGGGAGGCGGGATATTTCAGGGTCCATGCCCGGATACAGAACTTTCCGGCGGATTTGCCAGGTTAATTCTGCGGGTATTTGTTCAATATGTGACATTTACTTAGCTCAGCTTAAAGCGGAATATTCCCATGCTTCTTCCTGGGATTATTAACCACTTTATTTTCCAGCATTTTAAATGCTTTTATAAGCTTTTTCCTGGTTTCAGCTGGTTCAATTACCTCATCAATAAAGCCGCGCTCTGCCGCGCGGTAAGGATTTGCAAAGATATCTGAGTATTCTTTTTCCTTTTCCAGCCATCGTGCGTTGGGATCTGTAGCTGCGATGATCTCTTTTTTGAAAATTATTTCAGCGGCGCCTTTGGCTCCCATTACGGCTATTTCAGCGCTTGGCCATGCATAATTCATATCAGCCCCGATATGTTTTGAATTCATTACATCATATGCGCCGCCATATGCTTTGCGGGTGATGACTGTGATCCGCGGGACGGTCGCTTCACAGAAAGCATACAAAAGCTTGGCTCCGTTAGTTATGATGGCATTCCATTCCTGGTCTGTTCCGGGTAAGAATCCGGGTACGTCTTCAAAAACCAGTAAGGGTATATTGAAACTGTCGCAAAAGCGTACGAACCTGGCGCCTTTAACAGAAGAATTGATATCCAGAACCCCGGCTAAAAAAGCAGGCTGATTGGCTACAATACCTATGCTTCTTCCTGCCAGACGGGCAAATCCAACAACTATATTTTCAGCAAAATCTTTATGAACTTCAAGGAATGAGGCTTCGTCAGTCACTTCCTGGATGATCTCACGAATATCATAAGGCTGTGAATTATTTTCCGGAATGATCCCGTTGAGTTTGGGCCGCAAGTCCTCAGATGCTTCATAAGCAGTGATGGGTGTGATCTCTTCACAGTTCTGAGGCATATAGCTCAGAAGTTTCTTTGTATGATTAATAGCCTCGATCTCATTCGCACAGGCAAAATGTGTCACACCTGATTTTGTGGAATGCGTTGAAGCTCCTCCAAGCTCTTCCGAGCTTACAATTTCATGCGTAACGGTTTTTACCACGTTAGGGCCGGTAACGAACATGTATGATGTATGTTCAACCATTAAAACAAAATCGGTTATTGCAGGAGAATATACAGCACCTCCGGCACAGGGACCCATGATAGCGGAAATCTGCGGAACAACACCTGATGCCATGGTATTGCGGTAAAAAATATCAGCATAACCACCCAGAGATACTACACCTTCCTGTATCCGGGCACCTCCGGAATCATTCAGGCCGATAACAGGGGCGCCATTCTTTATAGCAAGGTCCATTATCTTACAGATCTTTTCTGCATGCGTTTCAGATAAAGAACCTCCAAAAACTGTAAAATCCTGAGAAAACACATATACAAGCCGGCCATTCACTGTGCCATAGCCTGTAACTACGCCATCCCCGGGATAGCGTTCCTTTTCCATCCCAAAATCGGTGGAGCGATGCATAACAAGCATACCGATCTCTTCGAATGAACCTTCATCAAGCAAAAAGTGAAGGCGTTCGCGTGCCGTTAATTTTCCTTTTTTATGCTGACTTTCAATCCTTGCTATGCCTCCGCCAAGCAATGCTTCTTCTTGCTTTTTCTTTAAAATTTCTATCTTTTTATCCAAAATACGCAGGTTTATAATCAATGAGGTTAATTGGTGAAATTAAGAAAAATGTAAAAGCTATTGAGCTTTATTAGCGTGTTTTATTCTAATGTAAATAATCCGTCATTTTTTTATTAAATAATGCCGGGAGGAGGAGCGGTACCCTGATTTTAGTACTTTTGCCGTGTATTCATGAAGGGATGGTGTAA
>CAYHRC010000094.1:0-8893 GCA_964358565.1 uncultured Sphingobacterium sp.
AATTTAATGAACATTATCATCCATATAGGTCCTTGAACCTTCCTGGCTCTTATAATAACTGCGCTTATACATATCTCTATAAACGTCTTCACCATTAGGGCCTTTCATTCCAGGAATCAATTTGTCCTGGATCTTACTCATATATTGATTTAATTTATCTGTCCAGCCCTTAGTGCTTTCACTAAGCTGATCTAAAAGGCTTGTACCATCTTCTTTTTTATGAGTTAAAACTTTGTAAGCAACTCCGGCCGCCGCAGCAATACTTAGCATTTGCGTTATCTTTTTCATAGCTGTGTTTTCTTTAATCAACACAACATTATACCGGAAGTTTTAAAAAAATAAAAATCAATGGCTGAAATGAAGGATCAGGTGAGTTCTTCTGAGAGCAGTTTCATCTCAATATGGGGGGAATGCCTTTCATAAAGTATAGCGTATACAGCCCTGCAAATAGGCATATTTACTTTATATACTTTATTAATCTGGTGCAGGCAATATATCGCATAATACCCTTCGGCGACCATGTTCATCTCAAGCTGCGCCGAAGTTACCGTATAACCCTTTCCGATCATATTACCGAATGTACGGTTGCGGCTGAACTGCGAATAAGCCGTTACGAGTAAATCACCAAGGTATGCCGATTCTTTAATGTCACGCTCAATCGGGTGAACGGCATTTACAAAACTTTCAATTTCACGTATCGCATTTGAAATAAGTACAGCCTGAAAGTTGTCGCCGTAGCCAATTCCATGACATATTCCGCTTGCTACTGCATAGATATTCTTTAAAACCGCAGCATATTCAGTACCATAAATATCATCAGAAACATTGGTCTTGATATAGCGGGTGTTCAGCATACTGGCAAAACTGCCTGCCAATCCCTGATCTTTTGATGCAATAGTAAGATAAGACAGTTTCTCTAATGCCACTTCTTCTGCATGGCAGGGACCGCTGATAACGATAATATCACTAAAAGGAATATTATAATTTTGATTCATGAATTCACCGATGATCTGGTTCTCATCCGGTACAATACCCTTTATGGCAGAAACAATCTTTTTGCCATACAAATCTTCGGCTGTAATTCCCTGTAAAGCATTTTTTAAAAATGCTGCAGGAACATTCAATAATACAATATCACAGGGAGAAATTACCTCTTTGAGATCAGTACTTAAATTTTGTCCGGGAACTTTGACCTCTACAGAACTTAAATATTGAGGATTATGCTTATATCTCCGGATATGCTCGATCGAACCCTGGTTTCGCATCCACCAGTAAATTTCTTTTTCAACGAGATTATCCGACAATATTTTAACCATAGCTGTTGCCCAGCTACCTCCTCCCACAATGGCTATTTTCTTTTTAATCGGGGGCATAATATAAAAATCGAGCAAATCTGAAGACTGTTAGCAGCATATCAGGTTAGCCCCACAAGTTAATTAATTCCGTGGAATTAGTCTTTACTATCGCCTTTAAAAAGTTTTTCCTTATCTACTTTTTCAACAAGGGCGCTATCCTTCAATGTCTTGGAAATCGCAGTGAAAGGACGCGAAACAACCTCTTCTCCCACTTTAAGTCCGGATTTAATCAGAATATAGGTATCATCCTGAATGCCTGTGGTGACTAATACCTGCTTCACCTTACCTGCCTTGTAAACAAATACATATTCTTTTACAGGTTCGTCTCTGGTTTTGTCTTTTACATTGGAAGCAGAAGCAGGTTTTGATCCTTTCTCTTCCTCTTTCATCTCTTTTTTGTCTTCCCGGGTGGTCACAGACTGTATTGGAACCGCTAATCCATTAAACTTTTCAGTTTGGATGTCAACTGTAGCAGATAATCCGGGGCGAAACGGAGAAGGATTAGCACTGTCAGAGCGCAGAAGCCGGCTATACGACTCAGGCAGAATGCGGACTTTTACAGTAAAGTTCGTTACCTGATCCGTAGAAGTACCAACTACATTAGATGAGCTGGCTATCTCGGTCACCTGACCCTTAAATTTCTGGTTCTGAAATGCGTCAACCTCGATATCGGCCATATCACCTACAGAAACGCGATTAATATCACTTTCATTAACATCAACACTGACTTCCATCGAACTCAAATTCGATATCCTCATAATTTCAGTACCAGCCATCTGGGATGTTCCCAGGATCCGGTCGCCCAGTTCAACAGATAATTTCGAAATAACCCCATCGACAGGCGCATATATAGTTGTTTTAGCAAGATTTGCCCCAGCCTCCTTAACGACAGCACTTGACTGATCAACCCCAAACCGGGCAGCAACCACGTTTTGACGAACAGATTCGAGATTTGCCTTTGCACCTTCATATTCTGCTTTTGCAGCATCAAATTCGGCTGCAGAGATGACTTTTTTTGTATAAAGCTCCTGATTTCGCTTAAATTTAGCTTCGGTATTGGCAAAATTAGCTTGAACCTGTTTAAACTGTTGCTGAGAGCTCGCCAGGGATGCACGCTGGCTATTCAAAGATGCTACAGCACGATCATATCCGGATTGCAGCACATCCGGCCGCACCTTACATAATAATTGTCCTTTTTTTACGACATCCCCTTCCTTTACGTGTAACTCGACAACCTCACCAGATACTTCAGCACTTAATTTAACTTCGACCTCCGGTTGTACTTTGCCACTGGCTGAAACTGTCTCTATTATATTTCTTTTAGTCACCTTATCTACTGCCACCTGGATTACTTCGCTTTTGCCAAACCAACCAAGTTTATTTCCTGCTACTGCTATTACTACCAAAACTCCGGCACCAATGAGCACATATTTTAAGGTATTATTCTTCTTTGCCATGTTCTTTTATGAGGGGAATTTTTATGATTAAAAGGTTAAGGGATTACCGAGATAATAATCAATTACTTTGCTGCGGAAAATTAAATCATAACGTGCCTGAATCTGATCGAACTGTGCTTTATTCAGATTGGTCTGAGCCTGGTTAAAATCTAAAGAATTAACTAAGCCAACTGCATAGCGCTGCTCAATTACATTAAATGCATCACGCGATGATTCAAAAGCAGTTCGCGCAGAATAATATCGTTTCTCGGCCGCTCTAAGATCATAGACGGCCTGATTGATCACTTTATTTAAGTTATTTTTGGCTAGCTGCTCATTGACCTCGGCGTTTTGAAAATTGATCTGAGCCCTGCGTACTGATGATTTGGCCGTTAAACCATTAAATATTGGAATATTTAATCCCAAACCGATAAACTGGTTGAAATTATCCTTTACCTGAGTAGCAAATGATGTATTAAAGAAAGTCCCGTTGGAATAACGGGTACCAAAACCAGTCTGAAAATTGAGTCTTGGATAATAATTTCCACGCGCTATATCGATCTCTTTTTCCAGCACCTGTTTTCTGTACTCAGCCAGCCTGATATCAGGGAAATTTATTGACGCCGCCTTAAAGATCTCAACTGCTGAATTGGCAACATTCACTGAAGAAACGTCTTCTACAAGGGGTTTTTCAACCTGAAACGGAATTGCGGGGTCGAGTTCCAGAAGCTGGGCCAGGTTCAAAAAGGCAAGATCGACCTGATTTTGAGCATTGGTAACATTTAATTCTGCAGTAGCGACCTGAGATTTGGCCTGTGAAAGGTCTGCCAGAGTTTTATTCCCAACATCGAAGAACTTTTGGACAACATCAAGCTGTTGCTTTGAAATAGCTAGTTGCTGCTCTGCAGCGATGAGAAGGTCCTGCGAATTTAAAACGGACAAATAATTAGTTACTACAGCTAATACCAGGTCATTTTTAAATTTTTGGGTATTGCTTTTATCAGCTTCGAGCTGTAATTTATTCTGAGATATCTGATTGATCTTCTGGAAGCCCTGGAAAAGCGCTGTTGTAGAAGATATATTTCCGCTTGTTGAGGTTACTTCCTGATTTACAAACTGGTTTGTAAGCGGGTCAATGCTCCGTCCGAAATTAAAATTTAAATTGCTGTTTGCATTAAGCGACGGGTATAAAGCAAGTTTTGACTGCTTCAGATTTTCCACCGAGATAGCTTCAGAAAACTGCGCCTGTTTGATCTGAAGGTTATTTTCAACGACAAGCTCGGTTGCCCTTTTCAAGGTGATCGTTTCCTGTGCCTGTGAGATTAATGGCAGAGATGCTGCCGTTAAAAGAGCGAAAATACTGAATTTTGTAATGCCTGGCAGGTTAGTATGTTTCATATATTTATTAAACAACATCAATTCAGTAAGACTCCTTCTTAAATTAAATTTATAAATTACTTAACATATTTATCTTCGTGGAAATTAAATATTAAGCAATGTATCTGTCACACTCCCCTCCCTGGTTGCAATGGTTATATCCTTCACTCACCTGGCATAAAAGCCGAAAAGAAAAAAGCATTTATCTTACTTTTGACGACGGACCTATACCAGTTGTTACACCGTTCGTATTAAATACCTTAAAGAACTTCAATGCCAGGGCAACCTTTTTTTGCATTGGCGATAATGCAGCCAAATTTCCGGAACTCTATTCCGATCTTATTTCCGCAGGTCATTCTGTAGGAAATCATACTTTCAATCACCTGAAGGGCTGGAATACAGCAAACAAAGATTATTTATCCAATATAGCAAAATGCTCTGAACTGATACCATCAAATCTGTTCAGGCCCCCTTATGGAAAAATAAAAAAGTCTCAGATCTCTGCTATCCGGTCTTCTTTTCCAGACATGGAAATTATAATGTGGGATGTATTAAGCGGGGATTTTGATGCAAGTATAACTAATCATCAATGCCTTCAAAACGTATTGAAAAATACCGGAAATGGCTCAATAATTGTTTTTCATGATAGTATGAAAGCTTTTGAAAAACTTCAATATGTCCTGCCTGCTGCTCTCGAAAACTTAAGCTCAAGGGGCTTTTCCTTTGAACCAATTGAGCTTGATGATTAAAATAGCTTAAAACGAAATAAAGGCTCAATTTTTGCTAAATGAACTTAATGATTGTTCAAAAAAAAATATTGGTAGCAGACGACGATCCTGGAATTCTGGATGCAATCGAAATGATGCTCGAATTTGAAGGTTATCAGGTTTCTTCTACGTCAGACGGCTCAACGATCCTGGATATTAAGGATAACTACCCTGATCTTCTCTTACTTGATGTATGGATGTCTGGACAGGATGGAAGAGATATATGTAAAGAATTAAAGAGAAGGAAAAGCACTAAGAACATCCCGGTAATTCTTGTTTCTGCCAGCACAGATCTTAAAAAGTCAGCACGGGAATCCGGAGCAGATGATTTTTTAGAGAAGCCATTCAACATGACTGACCTTTTGAATAAAATAGCCCTGCATCTGAAGCAAGCTTAGAATTTTGATAAGGCAATTTTCAGTTATATCCGCCTGGTTTAAGAATCCTTATACAGACAGAATCCCTATGTAAGAAAGCTTCCAAAGCTCCAATTTTTGAAAAAATTGATCTCTATCATATTTTCATCCAACACTCATCATTTGTTTACTTTTTATGTCTTCTATTTTTGTGTCGGATAAAATAGGCATTAAAAAACACTCTGTCACGCAACAGCCAAAACATGTAAACCAGTATTTCAAATGCAAAAAGAAATAACAAATTTCATTAAAGAGAACCGCATAGCTACCATTTGCTGTATTGATGACAATAATAAGCCCTATTGTTTTCACTGCTTTTATGCTTTTGATGAAAAGAATCATCTTTTAATTTTTAAATCATCACCAGGAAGTTCCCACTCCCAATTTCTTGCCGAAAACCGAAACATTTCAGGCAGCATTTTGCCTGAAAAACCTGAGTTTCTGGCAATGAAAGGAATTCAATTAACGGGAACCATCCTGTATAAGGACGTTCAGGGCCAGATTAATCCGGGTGTTTATTATCATAAAAAATTCCCTCTTGCTTTAGCTAAATCCGGCAATGTATGGTGTGTTGAACTGGAAAGAGTGAAAATGACCGATAATACCACTATTTTTGGAAAGAAATTGAACTGGACAAAAGAGAAGATACCTCAGGAACAAACCCTTTAACCCGTCAGAACGCTTATTTATCAGGCATTCAATTTCATTAAAAAGTATTTGATATTGTATGCAAAACCTAAAAATAGCAATAAGCGGGTATGGCAGTGTTTCACCATTGGGAATAGAGCCTAATGGTATCTGGAAGCGATACCTTGATGATGAGCATTGCTTTTATAAGAAGGATTTCGATTCAGTAAAGGAATGGGTTGGGCCGCTTTCCGAAGATGCAAAAAAATTAATCTCTGCATTAAGCATAAGCAAAAAATATAATCAGCTTGACCCAAGTGTCCTGTATGCAATTGCAGCATCCAGAAGCGCTGTACAACAGGCAGGATGGGACGAAAATTCAGAGTTTGGCATCAATATAGGTTCTTCCAGGGGAGCAACTGCCATCTTTGAAAAATATCATTCTGAATTTATTGAGAGTGGCAGCATTGGCCCCAGAAAAACCAATCCACTCACCTCCCCCAGTACAACTTTAGGAAATATAGCCAGCTGGGTAGCTGCTGACGTTAATGCCACAGGCCCTGTAATATCTCATTCATCAACTTGTTCTACCGCATTGCAGGCTGTTGCCAATGCAATTGTTTGGATTAAATCCGGATTTTGTTCCAAATTCCTCGCTGGCGGAAGCGAGGCTCCTTTAACAGCTTTCACTATAGCTCAAATGAAAGCCTTGAAAATTTACTCCAACCTCGATAATGATTATCCATGCCGCAGTATGGATCTATCGAAAGTATATAATTCAATGATACTTGGTGAAGGGGCGGCCTCATTTTGTCTGGAATTATCCCCAAAAAATGCATTGGCATATATTACAGGACTGGGATACGGTTCAGAAATTATTAAGCATGGCACTTCCATATCGGCAGATGGAACCAGCCTGCAAAAATCCATGAAGCTGGCATTGGATGGTCATGATCCGGAAAGCGTTGATATCATTTTGCTGCATTCCCCTGGTACTACCCAGGGAGACCAATCTGAAATGCAAGCTGTTCAGGCTATTTTTGGTCAAAATAAACCATTGTTAACCAGTAACAAATGGAAAATAGGCCACACTCTCGGAGCCTCAGGGGCTTTAAGTATGGAAATGGCTTTACTGATGCTTAAACACAATAAATTTATTCAGTCACCCTACCTTCCTCCGCAAACCCAAACCAAACCACTGCAAAAAATTCTGATTAATGCCGTTGGTTTTGGAGGTATAGCCATGAGCCTGCTAATAGAAAAGCCAGTAAACTGACTCAGATCATATTTAAATATCTGCCTCAGATGTAGTTTTGGCTTATGATAATATATAAGCAATTCACATTTGATTCAGCACATTTCTTACCAGGAGTCCCAGAAGGGCACAAGTGCCGTAATTTACACGGGCATACTTACTCGCTCACAGTCTATATTGAAGGAGAGCTTGAAGAAGGTACTGGCTGGGTTATTGATTATGCAGTACTGAAAAAGAATATTCAACCGGTAATAGATCTTGTAGACCATAAGCTCTTAAATGATATACCCGAATTAGTTAATCCTACCAGTGAGATTTTATCTATATGGTTTTGGGATAAGATAAAACCTCTTTATGCGGGTTTAAAAAGGATCGAATTAAAAGAAACCGCTTCTTCCGGAGTAATTTATGAAGGATCAGTTTAGTCATGAAACCTGCATGAGCTTGCCGCTCACACAACGACATGAATATAAGCTCATGCAAGCTTCATAACCTTTAAAAATAAATTAAATTCTAATGAAAGATATTATCAATGATCTTCACTTATAAGACTTGCCGGATCGATTTCTGTAAAAAACCGTATGCTTCTTCTTAGCAGATATACCTATAGCGGTTCACTAATTTTCAAAGCAAAAAGTACAGGGGCAGGGAAAGAAATACTCAGGAAAAAAAATTTCCTTATGTAACAAAAGTAGCCTTCTGACCATTTTCGAAACTTCAAATTTGTTATACAATTTAACTTGAAACAGGAATTAAGGAAACAGAATTCTCCAAAATAAACAGGCGAATATTAGAGCAAAATAATTCATTTAAAAGAAAAATTAAAGATCATGGAACACCAGGTTGAAACCCAATGGATGGGGAAAATGCAATTTAATGCATTAGTTAATGACCACACGATTATTATGGATGCACCAGAAAGAGCCGGCGGTGAAGATAACGGACCAATTCCAAAACCATTTATTCTTACTGCCCTTGCAGGATGCACAGGAATGGATGTAGTCGCGATTTTACGTAAGGCTGATAAGAATGCGGATGATTTTGACCTGAAAGTGACCGGTGAGATCAGCAAGCAAGCCCCAGTCCAGTACATTGCCATACATGTAGCTTACGGTTTTAAGGGCTCACCTGAAAATGAAGAAGCATCCTTGCAGGCAGTTACTGATTCACAAGAGAAATACTGCGGAGTAAGCAGTATGTTGAAGAAAGCTTTACCCGTAACCTGGGAAGTGAACTATAATGGCACAGAGATCTTCAATAATAGAAAAAAAGTAGAAGTAGGAGAGCTGGCCTGATTTCTACTTAACGGTATATTTTTAAAAAACGTTCCCCGGCAGACCAGGCTGGATGGATGGTTTGGCATTCATAACCGGATATATCAGGCTCAAAATCAGCATACTGCTAAAATTTGGCCTGGCATATCTCTTTAGGGATTGGTCCTCTTTTTAAAAACAATCATTCTCAAATCAGGTTCTTAATTAAGTGCGGGTATTCCTTTGGCACTAGTTTTAAAAATTTACTCCATTAATTAAGATACATTTTTCTCCATCGATTTGATTCATTTTTAAGGGCGTTTTTTGTAACTTCGCTCGCATTATTAAATGAAAATAAATTTAAAATCAAGCAAATAACATGGCATTTGATTTAGACATGATCAAAA
>CAYHRC010000095.1:0-8891 GCA_964358565.1 uncultured Sphingobacterium sp.
TGTCTAACATAAAAAAAGCCATTGATTTTGCAGCACTGAAAAATATGCTGGGGAAATAGCAATTACTGAAAATTCCTGTATTACAGGATAACGAACAAATGAAACAAGATTAATTTTAATTAAAAATAGCATCGTGAAGAAAATATTATTATTCCTCGTTCTTGCAACTTCAGTGGCCATGTTACAGGCTCAGGCTCCTCAAAAAATAAAAGATACAAAAAATACAACATCCGCTAATACAGCAAAAGAAATTGTTGCTCCCGGCAGCTCCCTGCTTTATGGAATGTTTAGTGCTCCAACCGGAACGAGTATTGTATTACAGAATAATGGTAAAAACGACTTTGTCCTGGCAGCTCGAAAAGAAAGCGGGAAGACCTTTAGCACCAATACCTTCAACTTTACAAACCGGTTTTTGGATGGAACAAAATATAAAGTAACTCTTAAAAAGGCACCCATAGGCACAAACCTGTGCCATCTATGCCGGAGGTGAAGGTTTAATTTCTCAAAATGCAAACACACTTAGAGTTGGCTGTGATTTTACCTATGATGTGGTAAGCCGCAGCTCTAATGACGGCACATTCAGCACCTTCTATGAAAGTAGTGATCCGGCAGTGGGCGGTAATGAAGGTGAAGAAGGACGTTACATTGTATTTATATCATCTTCTACAGGTTTCGCCGGTTCAACAGGAAAACATCGCCAGGTTTTCTGGCGTGATCGAAATACCGGAACAACCAAATTGATAAGCGCCGCTTCTAACGGTGATGAAGGCAATGGGGATAGTTATTTCCCTGCCATTTCAGGCGATGGAAAATCCGTTGCTTTTGAATCCTATTCCAGCAATTTGGTGCAAAGCGATAAAAACGGTTTCCGTGATATTTTTGTCTGGCATTCCAGTACCAATAAAATTGAAATGGTGAGCATTGGTGCGAATGGTACTGAGGCAAATGCAGAAAGCTTTGAACCTTCGGTTTCGGGAGATGGAAACCTCATTGCATTTACATCTACTGCCAGTAATATTTCAACAACCGAAAAAGGTGTTTCCAACAACAATGTTTTTTTACGTGACCTGAAAACGGATACCACCATTATGATCAGCATCGATCCAATAGCCCGAAAAGGCGGCGGCGGTTCCAAACCTTCCATCTCTTACGACGGGAACCGGATTGCTTTTTACTCTCATACGGCTACCTTAGTTACTGACGACAATAATGGCATTTGGGACATTTTTTTATGGGATAAAAATATTGCAAAACTTAAACGGGTGAGCCTTACTGCTGATGGCAAAGAACGCAACCAGGGTAACGAAAGCGCCAACAGGATTGTAGCACCTGCTATCTCCGGAAACGGACATTATATTGCCTTTGCAACAACAGCCACCAACATGGTGCCCGGCGATATTAATAACTTCCAGGATGTTTTCGTTTACGACATTAATACAAATAGTACAATAATAGCAAGTAATGGTTCTGACGGAAAGCCTGGTAATGCGGATAGTCCTATTGAGCAGGGTGAAAAAATTGCTATTCCATTTGACGGTAAATGGGTAGCCTTTTCAACCAATGCAACCAATTTGGGAGTACCGGCTGCCAATGTAGTAATGCACAATATGACTTCTGGAAAAAACCAGGCAGTCTCTTCTGTTATTGGAAGCAGTGTAGGTCGTCCGTCCATATCATATTCCGGCGGTTACATTGTATTTGGTATCGGTGGTAAACTTGACAGCAGGTTTCCATCATCGGGAATTTTCGCAAACTATACTGGCGTTGGACCATGCCGTTCTTGCCCACAATAGTGCAACAGAAAAACACAGTACCGGCTTTTTCGATTTAAAAGGATTATCACGTAGAGTGTCTTGACACCTGATTTTCGGAAGCTATTTGAAAGCAATGGTAGAATTTATCCCTCTACTCTAATCATCCTCGTTTGCAACGAGGATGTATGGGATAGCGATTATAAATTGTTGCTGGATATGTTTCGGAATGGAAAGCCGTTACGAAAACTCTTGATTCCAAACTAATCATCAGGAATTCCAGTTTTTTAACCGATTAATAAACCCTGTTTCCTGTTCTCAGAAAGCGATCAAAAAACCTGAACCTCAAATAAAGCTGCAGGTACATCGGATGATGGATGCTTAAGATGAATGGTTATAGCACTGGTAATTAGCGTATTATCCAAACATATCTCGTTTATTGTCTGATAGTTACCTGATTTTTCATAGATCAAATTACCATCTGCATCCATTATCCTATAGTCATTTACCGTATGCGGAACAACGCGTTCAGGATGTACCCTCAGGGTTGACTCTAAGGGATGATCAAAATCGGAATCAAAAAATAAAACAATGCGTTTGATCTGCTTTGGTTCAGTCCAGGCTAATTTAACTGTTGGATCTTTATCATTCAGATCTGCAACCCAGGCATTGGCCTTACTTGTAGGGCGGCAAAAACCATTGACCAGGTTCGAAACCTTAAATGGCTCCAGCCCCGGACTTATTTTCATTGCCAGATTCTGATGCGCAGGTCGCCGTGAAGGCAGCCAGAATTCAAATGCATCTATTCCTATTCCATCCGGAGGCAGCTGAACACCGCTTGTTGCAACGGCCTTATTATACCGGTTCATTACCATCATTGTCCCGGTGAGGAACATTTTGCTGGTTTTAACAGCTGCAAGCTCATTTTTAAGGATGCATACAAAAACATACTGCTCCTTGTCGGGCACAGAATCAAATTCGATATTGATTGTATTCAATCCCTTTTCAAGCTTTATCTCACGGTTTTCAAGAATTATTTCGGGAGTATAATTAATGAGCTTTTCACTTGTTCTGAGCTGGAGACTTAAGTTTGTATTTTCTTCCGCATCAACATCCAGGCTGATCTTTAATCTATTACCTATGTTCACGGGCAATAACTGGGCTGTTGAATATTCTAATTTCTGCCAGTCGCCGTTTGATTTCAACTCTGTGAGTTTATATTCGCTGCTGGCCGTAATACTTGCGCTATGCGCTAAATTAGTCCTTTTCGGCTCAACCCCGGGTATATAATGGCCTTTCAGTAAAAGTTCCTGCTGCAATTCCTTAACTTTTGCCGATCCGGCCAGTTCCGATGGCCTTATGCCATTACTCAGACAGTAACGGGTAGCAAGTCCAATCACCTGTGCAGTATAAGAGACAGTGGCCATTACCCTTGATGAACCAAAAGCAACATGGCTTGCACTTATAATTCGTCCGGCTAACCAGAGATTTTTAATATTCTTGCTGTAAAGACAGCGCAAAGGTATCTGGTACACCCCTTTTGAATGCCACTGATTACAGCCCGGCCTTTCGCTAAAAACTCCATCGGCCGGATGAAGGTCTAGTGACCATCCTCCATAGGACACCGCATCTGCATGGTCACGTTGTTCCACAACATCTCTTTGCGAAAGCATATAGTCCCCTTCAAATCGCCGGCTTTCGCGCTTACCTGGAATTTGTCCAACCCATTCAAGGGTAAGATTTTCGGCTTCGGGATATTTACCGGAATTTTTCACATGATCCCAAATGCCGTAAATTATCTTCCACAACTCCCATTTAATTTCTTCGGCTTGATGAACGGTATCCAGCCTGCCGCCATATTCAAGCCACCAGAGTTTACAGCCATGATCGCTGAGTTCATAAGAACGGTATTTTACAATGGCCGAAACATCTTTAAGGGCATAAGAAGGCGCAGTAAAAGTGATCGGCCTTCCCATATCCTTAGTGAAAAAATACATGGAATGGCCAAGAAGTTCGCCATACTCTTTATCGGGCGCAAAGCCTTCATCAAATTCTTCTTTAGACTCTGCTCCCATCCTGAATGCAGCGCCGGCCTGAAAAGCAACGATACCATCTCCTGATGCATCACAGAAATAAGGGGCAGAAAGGATATACCTTGTCGAATTCTGGCTGCAGAAAGCGATAACTTCCCTGATCTCATCGGGAGAGGATTTGACTGCCCCGTAAACTGCAGTGTTCAACAAAAGAGTAATATTCTTCTCAATACTGACTTTCTCAAGCAAGATGGTATCCAGAATTAGTGCATTCCCATCCGGATTACGATACATATTTTCAACCAGTATTTCACTAAGAACACCACCTTCCCTCGACCAGCGGTTATTATTTCCCATACTTGAAGTGGCTCCAAGAATCCACAATCTTACTTCACTGGAGGCATTGCCGCCCAGAACTGGCCGGTCTTGTACCAATACTACTTTTAAGCCCTCCCTGGCCGCTGCAATTGCACCGCAGGTCCCGGCAATTCCTCCTCCGGTGAATATAAGATCTGCATTTAAAGAAACCTCTTTTACAGAACGGCCGGCAGGGGAAAACTCACTTTTAATCATAAAAAATATATTTTTATTAATATGCTGAAGAAAATTTAATCAAGAGGGACCAGAACTATCTTTCTTGAGGCCCTCCAGGGTATAAATGATAAAACAAGTATTACCGATCCTATTGATCCCAATAGAGTGATGTTCTGACCGGTTATAAATCCCAAAACAATAAGTAGAAAAGCCGTAAATGCTAGAGCAAAAGCTGTTATCTGCAAACCAAACTTATTTTGCTTTAAGGAAACACTGATCTCTGCCTCGCTTAAATTGGCATTATATACTATTCTTGAATTCTTAAGTACCTGAAATTCCAGATACTGCGGATTGATATAGTTTTTATAATATCCGCGGATCTCATTAGCAATTAATAATACCAAAGGAACACCAACACCCACCAGCATTTCTTCTGCACGGCTTAACTTGAAATCTATAATAAACGGTAAAATAATTTTAAATACCAGATTTATACCCAGGCTTAAATAAGTAATGATCAGAGTATCTTTTCCGCTAAGTCTTTTAGAGAATAGTGCCCAGATCGGGGGTGCAAGAATTGGTCCGCCGGTAATAGCCCCTACACTTATGGTTACATTCACTAAACCACCAATATATGGTACAAGTAATGCAATTACGATCATTCCCAGCCCAATTATCCAGGACGATAACCTGGCAATCTGCATTAATTTACGATCGCTTGCTACCGGATTGATCCGGCCTTTATAAATATCATTGGTAAATACAGCCGAAACCACATTCAATGTAGTATTGGCTGATGCCGACGTAGAAAAATACATTCCGGTAAGCATAAGCCCTAATAAACCGGGAGGGAGCACCAGCTTACAGATCATTAAGTATGCATTCTCAGTATCCAATCCGGTTAAGGAAGGATTAATGGTTTTATAGATCATTGGCGGCAACATCCATAGTACAGGGCTTATCAAATACAAACCGGCAAAAAGAAATGCTACTTTCTTAGCTGATTTTTTATCGCTTACACTGGTATATCGTTGTACAAACGTCCAGTTGCCACCGATGTAGAAGATATGATAAAGTGTAAACGCGATAATAAAGCCAAGGGTAAATTCCCCATTCATAAGATCAAAAAAGCCTTCCTGTGCGTTTGCCTGAAATTGGGATACTCCTCCTGCCGCATCAAAAGCCAAAGGCAGGATAATAAGTACCGAAGCTGTTAATATGACAAACTGCAGAATATCGGTAACCATAACAGCCCATAAGCCGCCAACTGCGGTATAGGCGATCATAAATAAGCCCAGAACGATAGTTGAGGGCACTAAAGGATAACCCAGCGATGCACTTACCAGTTTAGCCACCGGATATAATACGGTTCCTTTAATAAACAAGGATACCATCATAAAAATATAGATGTAGGTTTTTTGTACCCTGAGACCCAAACGTTCTTTAATAAATTCCGCCGCAGTAAGATTTCCGGTAGATTTCCAAAGCGGAGCCAGGTACATCCCGCTAATTAATGCACCAATACACATGGTCCATTGGATGGTTATCGCTACCCATCCATACTTGTAGGCTATTGAACCCCAGGCTACAAATGTTCCTGCTGAGAAAAAACTCATGAAAAGGGATAATCCGCCAATAAACCAGGGAACTGATTCTCCACCGGCAAAAAAGGATTTTAAGTTTGTACCTGTCCTGGCAAACACAAGGCCAATGCTTAATACAAATGCAGAAAAAACAAATATAACAATGGTGTCAATATTAGGACTCATTTAAGTATTTATGGTTTATAAAATGCCACTTTAAGATAAATTGGAAGCACAAAAATTCTGAAATTCCCGCAATAGCATTATCCGATAATTATTACTGTAGTTCTCTTCAGCAAGCTATTAATTTAATGGCTTTCATTACTCTAATGTAGGAGATAAGATATCCATTTCTGAATAAAAAATCATGCAAAAGCTTCGGGGACGGCTCCTTATTGATTAAATAGTTAATAATTGTTATTTATCCATCAATTAATAGATATCTGCAAAGTATCCAAATCTTCGGACAATTATAAACCGATTACATTTCCGAAAAAGCAGAACCTTCACCCCTCACCTCATTTCGATGCGCAACAATAGATTTACTTTTAAAAACTCCCGGTTCTCCCCAATGGCAGCCACGATTACTCTGTTTATTTCATTAATAAGCTTTGGAATAATAGGCTGGACTGGCTATCTCGGCGGACAAATACGGCATACCGAAATAAATTCTGCCACTCCACGGCAGGAACAGAATGGAGATGATGAGGATTGAACATTTTGAAAACAAATCTTAAGTTTCAGATCCTTTAATTAATCAACAAAGATCTGGATCTGAACATGTCCACTGGCCAGGCATATCCGCTCATTTATCCGGTGAATTTCAGCACGATTTTTATTTAATTTTAAAAAAAACTGATTAAAATATCAACTGTTCTATTTATAGAAACCAAATTGGTTGGGTGGTTTTTAGGTAACAGTAATCAACCCGCATCAATTCTAATGTTATGAATGTGTTGAATGGTATATATTTTAAAAACAGGCGGGATACCGGTGAAAAACTGGGCTTATATCTTGAATCTAAATATAAAGACACAAATCCTCTTATAATTGGTATCCCCCGGGGCGGAGTAGAAGTTGCATATTATGTTGCGCGACGCCTGCATGCTGAATTTTCCCTTATAATAGCTAAAAAATTGCCCTTCCCTACTCAAAAAGAATTGGGATTTGGGGCGGTAGCAGAAGAAAATACCATTTATGTTGCCCCAATGGGTACAGAACGTTTAAAACCCGAAGTTATTAACCAGATCATTGAAGAGCAGGTCGATGAGATCCACCGGCGGGTTGAACTGTATCGTCAGGGAAAACCCTTGCCTGATATGAAAGGACGTACTGTTATTCTGGTTGATGATGGAATTGCAACAGGTGTGACCCTTGTTCCGGTCGTCATGCTCTGCCGTAAAAAAGGAGCTGCAAAAATTATTATTGCTGCCCCCGTTTCAGGCAGCCGTTATGACAATCACCTGAAAGAGGCTGATGCGATAGAGGTATTGATACAACCTCCTTCATTTTTTGCCGTGGGACAGGTTTATGAGAGCTTTGGAGATCTTACTGATAAGGAGATGCAGGAAATACTTTCAAAAGCCGCAATAACTGACTTTACTGCAGCAGACAAAAAGAAAATGGAAAAAAGACTTCAAGAGAGGATTAAATAAGGAAGATCAAAGAACGAATGTCTATGGAAAGAAACGATTATACTGACCCCTGGCTGTTCACAACTGATGAAGATAAAGAGAAAACATATCCTTTAAGAAATTTAAGTGATCTGGATCCTCTTATGGACAGAATAGGTGATGCACACTGTGTGCTGCTGGGCGAAGCGACACACGGGACCCATGAATATTATACCTGGCGAACAGCAATCTCCAAACGCCTGATTCTTGAAAAAGGCTTTAATTTCATCGCAGTAGAAGGTGACTGGCCAGATTGCTATAAGCTAAACAGATACATCAAAGGCTTAGCTCATCTGGATAAGAAGCCGCCTGAACTATTACATGCATTTAAGCGCTGGCCTACCTGGATGTGGGCCAACTGGGAGGTTGCTGCATTAATAAGCTGGATGAAAGAGCATAATACAAGTCTTTATCCGGATAAAAAAATTGGCTTCTATGGTCTTGATGTTTATAGCCTCTGGGAATCTATGTATGCCATTATTGACTACCTTAAAACAACGGATCCTGTGGCTGCCGGAATGGCTAAAAAAGCTATTCTATGCTTTGAGCCCTATGGAGAAGATGAGCATCGGTATGCCCGCGAACAGGTTTCCCTGTCTGATTCCTGCCGTGAACCGCTCACTCAATTGCTTACCGAGATCAGGAAAAAAGCAGCTGTTTACGATCATGACCCTGAAGCCGCATTAAATGCAGAGCAAAATGCAGAAATAGCAGTCAATGCGGAAGAATATTATACCCGGATGATGAGCTTTAATGATAATACCTGGAACCTTCGGGATACTCATATGATGGAGACTCTGAACCGCCTTCTTAAATTTCACGGGCCAGCTGCAAAGGGAATTGTTTGGGAGCATAATACTCACATTGGTGATGCACGCTTTACAGACATGAAAAAAGCAGGAATGATCAATGTTGGGCAGTTAGTACGTGAAGAAAAAGGAAATGACGATGCGGTGCTGATAGGTTTCGGATCCTACCTGGGAACGGTGATTGCAGGCAAACGATGGGATGCCCCGATGCAAATAATGCCGGTGCCGGCTGCGCGTGACGGAAGCATTGAAGAGATTTTACATAATGAATCAGCTGAAAATAAACTGCTCATTTTTGATAGTAATAACATAAAAGAACGATTTAATAAGCTTATGCCGCATCGTGCAATAGGTGTCGTATATGACCCGGAACGCGAAAAGTACGGAAACTATGTCCCTACAGTCCTCAATTCAAGGTACGATGCTTTTATATACATTGATAAAAGCAGCGCTCTTCATCCGATACATATGAAACCCGATGGACATCAAATACCTGAAACCTATCCAT
>CAYHRC010000096.1:0-1349 GCA_964358565.1 uncultured Sphingobacterium sp.
GCCAATATCCGAATATGGGAAAGATAACAGTGGCTTTTGTTGGTTATGGTAAACGAACAGGCCAGGGTACATCCTTATACCTGGACCAGATTCGTGAAGCGGTTAAAGGGATACCCGGAGCAGAAATAACGGTTGCCAAAGAGCAGTCAGGTCCGCCTACGGCCAAACCAATCAGTATTGAGCTTACCGGGGATGATTTAGATTCTCTTGTCACTACATCTCATCGATTAAAGCAATATCTTGAAAGCAAGCAAATTGCAGGAGTTGAAGAGCTTAAATCTGATTTCCAGGATAATAAGCCCGAAATCATATTTGATATTGATCGTGAAAGAGCTAACCGCGAAGGTATATCATCAGGTCAGATAGGCATGGATCTGCGTACTGCAATTTTTGGCAAGGAAGTATCTAAGTTCCGTGATCTAAACGAGGATTATGAAATAAATCTGCGTGCTAATGAAAGTCAGCGCAATAATTTGAATGCATTACGTAATATGAAGGTAACCTACAGGGATATGGGTATGGGAGGAATTATCCGGCAGGTGCCATTATCATCTTTCGCTTCTATCGATTATGTCAATACCTATGGTGGCATAAAGAGGAAGCAGGAAAAAAGGATAATTATCCTGTCATCCAATGTTCTTGGCAGTTATAATCCCAATGAGGTAGTTTCTGCTATAGAGCGTGAAGTAAATCAATTTAATGCTCCTGCTGGTGTCCAGGTGAAAATGGCCGGTGAACAGGAAGAACAAAAGGAGACTATGGTGTTTCTGGGCACAGCTCTATTGATCTCACTCGGCCTGATCCTGATCATACTTGTTACCCAATTTAATTCTGTAACTAAACCTATTATTATCCTGAGTGAGATCCTTTTAAGTATCATCGGCGTATTACTTGGCGTTACCATTTTCAGGATGGAAATGTCTATTGTCATGTCCGGTATCGGAATTGTAGCTCTTGCAGGTATTGTTGTAAGGAATGGTATTCTGCTTGTAGAGTTCACTGAACACATGATCGAGCAGGGGATGGATGTCAGAGAGGCTATAATTGAAGCCGGTCGTACCCGGATGACACCGGTATTATTAACGGCAACCGCAACAATGCTTGGACTTATTCCCCTTGCCGTGGGATTGAATATGGACTTTACAACCTTATTCAATGAGTTTAACCCACACTTGTATTTCGGAGGAGATAATGTTGCTTTCTGGGGACCTTTATCATGGACAATGATATTTGGTTTAGGCTTTGCAACCTTCCTGACGCTGATATTGGTGCCTTGTATGCTGCTTCTCGCTGATTTGAATACAAAAAGAATAAAAGGATGGCTTAAGAAGAAGACTGTATAGTTGTTA
>CAYHRC010000096.1:1359-8796 GCA_964358565.1 uncultured Sphingobacterium sp.
TTGTTAATTGTTAGGAGTTTGCTGATTTGCTAATTAACTCATTTGCTGATTAATAGGTTAGCAATCTTATTAAAGACCAAAGTTTGGTTTTGCACATCGCTTGCTGAAGGGGAAATATCCCTGCCAGCAAGCCTTGTATAAACATGCAGGTTCGAAGGAACCATGCTTACATCAACGTGGCCACCCGTATTGGTTGTTAAGCCTTTGTATATCATAACTGCACTTACAGGATCTGCAACAGCATCCTTTTCAGATTTAAATACGTTTAAACTGCATCCTGCAGGCAATTTAAACCCATTTTCTAAATCTTTTCTTACCACATTGATCACATTACGCAGTTCTTGTAATGTTTCATATGGGCGGTAATGATAATAGTACTTTTCTTCATCTTTCGTATTATCAACAGTTGTATATCCAATTATAGGCCCTAAAACACCCACCAGTGTTAGTAATTTATCCGAAGGAACAATGATCGGGTCTATCAAAAATACATGCCTGGGCTTTATATGCCCATTAAAATATCCATTGGCCAGCATTTCTAAAATCAAAGTGCTTCCTGTTGAGGAACCTGCAAAACTTATATTCTTATAACCCTGCTTCTCCAAAGCTTCAAACTCATTAATAATTGGCTGCCGCCAATCTTTCCATGATGAATTCTTAAATGTCTGATAATCTCTTCCATGTCCTCCAAGTAATACCTGCGAAATAGAAAAGTCTGTCCTCGTACCAGACCATGCACGAAATTCATCCCATTCAAAAGTGGTGGCTCCATAGCCATGTATGGCTATAACAACAGGTATTTGTGCTTCTAATGCAGTCGGATTTGGCCTTGCAACAGATACCAGGTATTTCTCAGGCTGATATATAGATTGATCAAAAAAGGTTCCGCTTTCTAAGTCTGTATCTTTCAGGTTAGGCTCTTTATTACACGAGCTATAAACAAATGCAACTGCGATTATTAATATCAGCTTTCTCATTTTGAATGAGTTTTTAAAATGTTCCAGGTAATGCTCGTTTGATAAAAAACAGGATATAAAGTACCTGCGCCCGCATCTCCTCTGCCTGTAAGGGCATTATATCCAAGAGAAAGACTCAACTTTAATGGTATTTTAAATTGGTAAACCAAACCTGCATCCGCTGAGGCCAAAGCAGAAGTATGGATCAAGCTTTCAAAGATTTTGCTTTCATAATCAGCAGTAAAATAACCTGTATTAGCCCTTATAAAAGGTTTAAGTATTCGATCAGGACGAAAAAAGTAAGCAGCTGATAAAATAAAATTATCTTGTTTAATGGCGTTTGAACTTATCGCGGATCCCAGCCTGCTGGTGTAATAACTACTGCCAATGGCCCAACGCCTGTTTAAATGATATTGAGCTGTAATGCCATTCTCAAAATAAAGGTCTTGTGTTTTTTGAAAACGGAGTCCGACATCAAAAGCATGGACCTGGCTATAACTCCTTTTGTCCAATAAAAGAAATATGACCAATGCTAAAATAAATAATGGCTTTCTCATTTATTAACTAATCTAGCTAATTTGAAGTTTGATCGTGCATAATCAATTGTATTTTATTCCCAGATCTTACAGAATTCGATGCGATTTAATGTAAAAAGGCACTAACAGGTGCCTTTTTTAGTATTTGATTTGTTCTTATATTATACCCAACTGAAAAATTTTACACAAAAAAAGCCGCCTCAAATTGAGACAGCTTTAGCGGTAATTTTGGTTTAATTACTTTTTAACTGAATCCTGAGCAGCAGCAGCAGTTGAATCAACTGTATCGATTTTTGCTTCAAGAGAATCAGTTGTTACTGCTGCAACTGAATCAATAGTGTCAGTAGCAGCTTCTTCAGTTTTGTTTGAGTTACAAGCAGCAACTGATAAAGAGATAGCTAAAGCTAAGAAACCGAATTTGAATGAATTTTTCATGTTTGGTGGTTAAATTTATTTAAATAATTTACACTTAATACCTCTATATTAAAAAGGTAACCCCTCTAATTTGTAAAAAAAATAAAAAAATAATTTTCCTATCATTGGGTTACAATTCCGCATAAAAAGTATTAAGAGTGAGAAAAGAGATAAAAACTTCAGTTCCAGCAGATAATGAAATAATTCTGGGAATACTGAATGACTCTAAAGATATATTAAACCGGTTATATAAAACTTACTTCCCGATGGTACTGCAACTGATACTGAATAATAACGGGAATGAGGATGATGCCAAGGATGTTTTCCAGGAATCGGTGATTGTTCTTTATAATAAAGTAAAAAGCGGAAATTTTGAGCTTAATAGTAAGCTTAAGACCTTCATATATTCAGTGTGCCGGCGTTTATGGCTTAAAAGGCTTAATGCACAAAGCCGGAGCCTCAGGAACATTCAGGACTTTGCTGATTTTTTGCCGGCAGATGAGGACCTTGAGAAGCATGAAGAGAAGGATAAGCAATTTACTTTAATGGAACAGGCCCTTAAGCAGTTAGGTGAGCCATGTAAAACAATTATTGAGGATTACTATTTACATAACAGATCAATGCAGGAGATCTGTGAGAAATTTGGTTATACCAATGCGGATAATGCCAAAACTCAAAAATATAAATGCCTTCAGCGACTGAAAAAGCTATTTTTTCAGTCTTAGTAAAAAGATAATGAATAAGGATATAGAATTAACCGAAAAAATTGACGCTTACCTCCGCGGAGAATTAACAGCCGCTGAAGTGTCTGATTTTGAAAAAAAGAGACGGGAGGATACTAATTTTGATCTCAAGGTTGTTGAACATCACAATCTTACCAGGCATTTGTATGAATATGGTAAAAGGGTACAATTAACTGCCGATATGAATACCATTCATGAGGAGTTGGATATTTATTCCTTAAAGCAGGAATTAGCTCCTGAATTACCGGTTATCAGACGTTTATGGAAGAAATATCGTATCAACACTGCAATTGCAGCCTCTGTAGCACTTATTGCAGTAGGCGGAACCTTGATTTCCACCGGCTACTTTTCCAAGTCAATCTCTACCAATTACAGCCTTTTACGCAGGGAGATCAACAGTCTTAAACGTTCACAGAATGCTCTTATAAAAAATATCAATGATAAGCCAGCTAAAGGACCGGCTGATCCGGGTCAGTTTGGAGGAACAGGTTTTGCACTTTCTTCAAACGGTTATTTAGTTACCAATTATCATGTTATTAAAGGTGCTGACTCAGTGTATGTACAGAATTCGGATGGCGAATCATTTAAAGTTAAACAGATCTATATAGATCCGGCCTATGATATTGCTGTTTTACAGATTACAGATCCTGAGTTTAAGCATTTAGCCTCATTGCCGTATACATTTAAAAAATCAACCTCAGATGTTGGGGAAGATGTTTATACCATAGGCTTTCCACGGGACGATCAGGTTTATGGTGAAGGTTATGTAAGTTCACGTAGTGGGTATTCAGGTGATACAATTGCCTATCAGGTATCAATCCCCGTTAATCCCGGTAATAGTGGTGGTCCTTTACTTGATAACAGAGGAAATATTGTAGGTATTATTAACGGTAAACAAACGCTGGCTGATGGTGCAGCTTTTGCGATTAAATCCAGTTATATGTTAAAATCATTGGAAGCCATACCTCAGGATTCTCTTGATGAAAAGCTTAGCCTCAATAAACGAAATAATAGTCTGGCGGGCTTAAGCCGTAAAGATCAGTTTAAGAAAATGCAGCCTTTTATCTTCATGGTGAAGGTATATTAGGACGGGACAAATTTAATATTAAAGCCTGTTCTGAATCAGACAGGCTTTTTTATGGGTGAGACTCTCAGGAAACATATTCGGCACTGATACAAAGTTAATATGCCCCGCGATTTCTATCAAATCGGGAAATTTGTTGTATTGTTTCTAAGCCGATCAGGGCGCAAGCCTGACGATCTTCCAATTCTGTTTATCTGCTTTTTTATAAATTATTCTGTCATGCAGGCGGCTTTCACGGCCCTGCCAGAATTCTATAACCTGTGGTTTTACCACATATCCGCCCCAGTGCGCAGGTTTGGGGATGTTTCTGTTTTCGAAACGTGATTCTGCTTCCTTCCAGTTTTTCTCAAGAATATCACGGCTTTCGATCACCTGGCTTTGAGGCGAAACTACCGCTCCGATCTTACTGGCTTTTGGGCGGGAATTAAAATAAAGTTCAGACTCTTCTTTGCTTAATTTTTCAACAGTGCCTTCAATACGAACCTGGCGACCTAATTCTGCCCAGAAAAATACCAATGCCACAACAGGGTTTTTAGCCATTTCTTTTCCTTTGGCACTTAGGTAATTACTATAAAAGATGAAACCCCTTTCATCATAACCCTTTAAAAGAACGATCCTGGCGGAAGGCTTTCTGTCGATGCTTGTTGTGGCCAGCGTCATCGCGTTAGCTTCAATTGAGCCTGCGTCCATTGCTTCTTTAAACCATTTTCCAAATTGCTTTATAGGATTCTTTGCAACGTCCTTTTCTGAAAGACTTTCAGAACTATATTCCTTACGAAGGTTTTCGATTACTGCTTTTTCTACTGACATATCTGGTTAAGAATCCACATTAGAGTGGACACGTTTGTTCTTTTGATGCAAACTTAACAAATGTGCTTCATATTCTATCATACCTGTAATTTTAGACATTAATTGTAAATTGCAAGAACAGAATTCTCAGATTAATGTTAAAAGCATATGCTCAATTCTATACAACCTAAAAAGGGTAGTCTGCTGGTTTCAGAACCCTTTATGCTGGATCCAAATTTTAAACGTTCGGTAGTTATGCTGGCCGAATATGAAGAAGCGGGAGCTGTGGGATTTATATTAAATCAGCGCAGTAATCTGGTTTTGAAAGATATTTTAGATGATTGCGAAGCTGATCATCCTGTATTTCTGGGAGGGCCTGTGGCCAATGACACCCTTCATTTTATTCATTCCTGCTATGATAAACTGAATAGTGGAATAGAGATCAGTGAAGGTGTTTACTGGGGTGGTAATTTTGAAGCCCTGCAGGTATTGCTGAAAGCCGATATGGTTAGTCATGAGGAGATTAAATTTTTTATTGGTTATTCAGGTTGGGGAGAAGGGCAGCTTGAACAGGAATTAGAACAGAACTCCTGGCTCGTGACTAATAAATATAATTCCGAAGTTATATATGTAGAGGATGAGGAAAATCTTTGGAGGGAGGTAGTTATCGGACTTGGGCCTAAGTACGCACATATTGCTAATTTCCCCGAGAACCCGCAGTGGAATTGAGTTTTACGTTTTAAGTTATAAGTTTTAAGTCTGTATTTGGTAATGGTAAAACCGGCCATTCTTTAGCTTTTTCGCTTTCTGCTTTCTTCTTTTAACTTTATTTTTTCTGCTTTATACTTCAGCTAAACGGCTTAAATGAGGTGTTAAATACTATTTCCCTTCCATTTCCCGGGCACTATCTTCAACCTTTTGCTTCAGTTCTTCTTTGTAATCCAGCAGCCTCTTCGACAACGCCTCATCAGAGGTGCCTAATATCTGGGCAGCGAGGATACCGGCATTTTTAGCTGCATTTAAAGCCACTGTAGCAACTGGTATACCATTAGGCATCTGAAGAATTGAAAGGATCGAATCCCAGCCATCTATTGAATTACTGGACCGCACCGGGACACCAATAACAGGAAGATGAGTAATGGAAGCTACCATCCCCGGGAGGTGAGCAGCTCCGCCGGCACCTGCAATAATAACCTTTAATCCCCTGTCTGAAGCTGTGCGGGCATAATTAAACATCCGATCAGGCGTACGATGCGCTGAAACTACTGTTAATTCAAATGCGACCCCAAGCTCTTTCAATATATCTGCCGCATCCTGCATTACATTAAGGTCAGACTTACTGCCCATTATAATACCTACTTTTGCCTGAGATATTTGATTTACCGGATTATTCATAACTAAATTATTGATTTTGAATTAGTTAACTTATTCTATTAAACCTTAACTTTAATAGTTCGCTGAACAAATTTAGCCTTTTCGATCGCTTTTTCCCTGTCTGCATCAAGTATAGTGACATGGCCCATTTTTCTGAAAGGTTTCGTGATCTTTTTACCATATAAGTGGACATAAACACCTGATAAGGCCAGTGCCTTTTCCAGACCTTCATATTCGGCATAACCCTCATAACCCTTTTCCCCCAGGAGATTGATCATTACAGCGTTGCCAAGGGAATGGGTATCACCAAGCGGTAGGTTGAATATTGCCCTCAACAACTGTTCGTATTGGGACGTATAATTACCTTCAATACTTTGGTGGCCGCTGTTATGCGGACGCGGGGCAATTTCATTTACAAGGATCTCTCCATTTGAAGTGAGGAATAATTCTACTGCTAAGATCCCAACGATTTTGAGGTCCTCTGCAATTTTGATCGCGAGTTCATCAGCACGTTTCAGGATGTCAGCATCAAGATTTGAAGGGGAGATCAGAAATTCTACCAGATTAGCTTCAGGGTTAAATTCCATCTCTACACAAGGGAAAGTCTTTACTTCGCCCTTTTCATTCCTGGCAACGATCACCGCAATTTCTTTTTCAAAATCAATGAGCTTTTCAATCACGCTGGGTGCTTCAAACGCATTTATTAAATCAGCTTCCGATCTTACTGTATATACTCCCCGTCCATCATATCCCTCTCTCCTGAGCTTTTGAATATATGGATAGCCGAAGTTTCCCGACTTTAACTCATTTTTTGATTGGATAAGCTGGAAAGGAGAGGTGGGAATATCATTTTCCTTAAAAAATTGTTTCTGAACGCCCTTATCCTGGATAAGCCGGATTACCCGGGACTGAGGATAGACCACAACCCCTTCAATCTCAAGCTGTTCTAAGGCATCTACATTAACTTTTTCGATCTCAATCGTCAGAAGATCCACCTTCTTGCCAAATTTATAGACGGTATCGTAATCGGTTAAAGATCCTGCTGTAAAGTGATTGCAAATATCTTTACAGGGTGCATGGGGATCCGGATCTAAAACATGTGTGGTGACATTATAATTTATAGATTCCTGGATTAACATGCGTCCTAATTGTCCGCCGCCAAGGATGCCAAGTTTCAGATCGCCGTAAAATGCTTTCATATGGTTACAAGTTTAGGCGAAATCCATGAGAATAACCAATTTGACTTACGAATTTGGAAATCGGATCGCAGCCTCCCTAAGATGCCATCGGGATTGAAGATTGAAAACAATGATTTTAATTTCAATGTAGTCTTTTCTGACTTTTGTGGATAAGCTTTTTTTGAATTTTGATGAGATACTCTCAAATTCGCGGTCATAATAGGGACAGTGTATGACGTCAAATAAGAATAAAAAAATAGCTGAAGAACTTTCTGTAACTGAAAAGCAGGTGCAGACAACGGTTAAATTGCTGGAAGAAGGTGGAACTGTACCTTTTATTGCCCGTTACCGGAAAGAAATGAC
>CAYHRC010000097.1:0-8793 GCA_964358565.1 uncultured Sphingobacterium sp.
TTAAAAGAAACATTGAAAGAGGTGCCGGCAGGCTCTTTCCTCGTTATTTATTGCGGTTGCTGCCCTTTTGAAAAATGCCCGAATATCCGTCCCGCTTTCAATCTTATGAAAAGCATGGGATTTTCAAATGGCCGGTTGCTTAATCTAGCTACAAATTTAAAACAGGATTGGATTAGTAAGGGATATCCCCTTATGAAAATGGATACTCAATAAGAGCTTCTTATTGCTTCGTTGTTCAAGCCAAATACATATCCTGCATTCCCTCCTGGATTGTCTTTTCCATTTTATTAACTGTGCATCGACCGGGAATGGTAAATATTTTCCCAGTACTGAGCAAATTTTTCCCCGGAGTTGAAATTTTTTAAATCAAAAATCCCCCCTTTATTACCCTAAACACCTTTCTATACTCTGGCATGAGCATTGTCTTTTATAAGTTAGGTTATACTAGCCTGCTATTTATTATATAAAAGATTACAATCATAATAAATGCAGTTAAGCCACTGATCAAAAAATATTATCTAATAACAATACAATTTTAATTTGTATTTAATTGGCCGTTAATTTTAGAAAAAATATTTTGCATATATGAAGAAGCAAATTCTGGTTATTGATGATGAGTTAAGCCATTTAAAGCTTCTTACATATATTTTATCAGAGGAATATGATCTCGTTACAAAAGAAGATGGAGCAGATGCAATCACATGGCTGGGAGAGGGGAATGACCCATCGCTAATTATTTCAGATCTGGAGATGCCCTATATTGACGGGAGTTGTTTAGTACGTAATCTGAAAATTAGTGGCTATTACAGGAATACACCGGTGATCCTGCTCTCAGGAGCTGATAATTTTGAAAATATAATTGAGAATATGCCGTTTCAGGCAGATTGCTCTTTAAAAAAACCATTAAATCCTTTCGAGTTAAAATCTTCAATTTTAGCAGTGCTCTCTTCAATATGACATCACGACCAGTTAGTCAGGAAAATCTTGTTACCCAAATTACTATTCCTCTGAGGATTGTTTATATGGGTGCGGAATTTAGAACTTCCATAATAAATCAATTACCTGCACACTTTAACATCGATCAACAAAATTCTTTACAAGAGCTTTTCAGATATCTTGAAAGTCAATCAATCGTCACTTTCCCGGACGTGCTTTTGCTGGAAACTGATCCTGGGGGCAACTGTTTTCCATTTGTTGAGAACTTGAAACAGAAGCCATTATGGAAGGAACTGATTATCGTAATGATAGCAAACAACGAAAATAAAGACTGGAAATCAAGAGCCTTAAAGTTAAAGGTCCATGATTACTATACAATTCCTTTTCCCGTAGAGCACTTAGTTGAACGGATTGGTTTCCTTGTTAAGTTTAAGAATTTTATCATCCGTTCTACCTGATTTCATATAGAAGAAGAGCAAGGTCTTTATCGTAACCTGACCGAAAATACCGGCTGAAAGAGCCAACAGATGCTTTGAAGAACGCTTAAATAAAAAATCATCTTCTTTTAAAATACTAATATTTTTAGCATAAATTTGTTCCTCTGGAATATAAAATATGCTAAAGGATAAGCAAATCATTCATATAGATCAGGATGCATTTTTTGTATCAGTAGAGCTATTAAAGAACTCTTCCCTGGCTGGGAAACCGGTGATTATCGGGGGCAGTTCCGACCGCGGAGTGGTGGCATCATGCAGCTATGAAGCGCGTAAATTCGGAATCCATTCAGCCATGCCTTCCAGGATGGCCAAACAGCTATGTCCTCATGCCATTTTTATCCGCGGAAATATGGATGAATATAGTAAGTATTCTCACATGGTTACCGATATCCTGCAGGAAAGAGTACCCCTACTGGAAAAAGCTTCTATTGATGAGCACTATATTGACATGACCGGGATGGACAGGTTTCATGACTGCATGAAATTTGCGCATGATCTGAGACTTTACGTGATGAAGGAAACCGGATTACCTCTTTCTTTCGGTTTATCGGTCAATAAAACGGTGTCGAAGATTGCCACCAATGAATGCAAGCCTAATGGCGAGCTGCAGGTAAATCATGAGGAAGTGCAGCCCTTTTTAAATCCGCTTTCTATCCGGAAAATTCCCGGTCTGGGTCATGCAACGTACATAAAACTGAGTGAAATGGGCGTACGTTATATTTACACGCTTGCAGAAATCCCCCAGGAACAATTATTTAAAGTGCTGGGTAATAATGGCATCAGCCTCTGGCAAAAGTCGAGGGGTATAGATAATTCACCTGTAATTCCGTACAGGGAGCAAAAATCGATCGGCACGCAAAGCACATTCGAGACTGACAGCATAGATGTAAATATGATCAAACAGCTCTTAACATCGATGGTCATGGATCTGACATTTCAGCTCAGGTCACAGCGAAAACTTACAGCCTGCTTAACCGTAACAATCCGCTATTCCAATTTTGAAACACATACCCAACAGGCAAGGATCCCATATACAAGCCTGGATTCATCTCTGATCAGCAAAGCCAAAGAGCTGTTTGACAAGGTCTATAACCGCAGGATGCTATTACGGCTGGTGGGTGTCAGACTTTCCCAATTAGTGAGTGGCTATGAGCAAATAAACCTCTATAGTGCATCGGAAGAGCAGTATAAGCTTTACCAGGCAATGGACAGGATCAGACACAGGTTCGGTGAGAAAGCGGTGAAACTGGCCTCAACAGTCAACATAAAACTCTGAGATGTATCTGAACGTTCATTCATACTACAGCCTGCGCTATGGTACCCTTTCTATAGAAAATATTATAGAACAGGCCAAACTGCATGGTGTGGAACAAATGGCACTTACGGATATTAATAATTCTACGGGGGCCATGGAATTTGTCAGGCTATGTGAAAAAGAAGGTATAAAACCCCTTACAGGCATTGAATTCAGAAAGTCTGCACAGCTACTGTATATTGGCATTGCACGCAACAGGGAAGGAATGAAAGAGCTGAATGATTTCCTCAGCTTTTATAATCTGAACAGCCAGGATTTACCTGATAAGCCCTGGGATTTTCAGAATGCCTATATCATTTACCCCTATACAAAGCACGATCAGCCACTGAAAGAAAATGAGTTCTTAGGCATTCCTTACCGTGATCTCGGCAAGCTTTTCGGGAGGCCTTTATCAGGCATTCAGCATAAGCTCTTAGCTCTTCAAACAGTCAGCATAAGTAATAAGACAAGCCACAGGCTCCACCAATATCTCAGGGCTATAGACCTGAATACTATCTTATCCAAAATAAGCAGGGAAGATCAATGCCATGAGCATGAAGTGTTCATATCGCCGCATGAGCTGCAGCAACGTTACAGTTCTTATCCTTTTATCATCAGCAATACAGAAAAACTGATGAATGATTGCAGCAGCAGTTTTGAAAAAGGGTCAAAAAATCGAAAAACCTTTACCGGTTCTGCGGGGGACGACAAAGCCCTGCTGGAAAAGCTTGCCATGGAAGGTATGCAGTACCGGTACGGGCGCTCTAACCGTGAGGCATTAAAAAGAGTCAAAAAAGAGCTGCAGGTGATCGATGAACTGAACTTTTCAGCTTACTTTCTCATCACCTGGGATATTATCCGCTATTCCATGTCGCGGGGCTATTATCATATCGGAAGAGGATCCGGAGCTAATAGTATCGTTTCTTTTTGTTTGCGCATTACGGATGTCGATCCAATAGAACTTGATCTGTACTTTGAGCGCTTCCTGAACAGGCAGCGGAGCAGTCCCCCTGATTTTGACATAGACTACAGCTGGGACGAACGGGAAGATGTTCAGGATTATATATTCAAACGGTATGGCACTAATAAGACGGCTTTGCTAGGTACCATGAGTACATTTAAGGATCGTTCTATCATCCGGGAAATCGGTAAAACCATGGGTCTGCCCGCACAGGAAATTGATAGTTTCACTGATCCCACTAAAGGCATTGAGAATAAGGATAATCCTACATTTCAAAAGATCATGGCAATTCACGGCTTCATGAAAGATATGCCTAATCAGCGTTCTATTCATGCCGGTGGGGTACTCATTTCAGAAGAACCTATCACGTATTATACTGCACTCGACCTGCCGCCAAAGGGGATGCCAACTGTACAGTGGGACATGTACGAGGCTGAAGCAATCGGCTATGAAAAATTCGATATCCTGAGCCAGAGAGGAATAGGGCATATTAAGGAAGCCGTCAGCCTGATACTTGAAAATCAAAAAGTGAAGATCGATATTCATTCAGTGAGATCATTTATGAATGATCCGAAGATCAATGAGCAGTTAAAGACGGGCGACACGATCGGCTGCTTTTATATCGAATCCCCTGCCATGCGGCAGCTGCTTAAAAAACTTGGCTGCGAAACTTACCTCACCCTCGTTGCTGCCAGCTCCATCATTCGCCCCGGAGTAGCCATGTCCGGAATGATGAAAACATATATCCGCAATTTTCATGACCCGCAAAATGTGAAATACCTGCACCCGGTAATGAAGGAACATTTACAGGAAACTTTTGGGGTAATGGTCTATCAGGAGGATGTAATCAAGGTTTGCTACCATTATGCCGGGCTGGACCTGAGTGATGCAGATGTACTGAGACGTGGGATGAGCGGAAAATACCGGTCTAAAAAAGAATTTGAACGCCTCGTCCAGCGCTTTTTTGACCGGGCAAAGGAGATCGGAAGAGATGAAGAAACAACCCGGGAAGTGTGGAGGCAGGTATCATCATTTGCAGGCTATAGTTTTTCGAAAGCTCACTCGGCCTCCTTTGCTGTAGAAAGTTATCAAAGCCTGTTTTTGAAAACCTATTATCCCCTGGAGTTTATGGTAGCTGTGCTGAATAATTACGGAGGATTTTACCAGCGATGGGTGTATGTTCATGAACTCAAAAAAGCAGGGGCAAACGTACAACTGCCCTGTGTTAATCAAAGTGAAGCAAAAGTTATTATAAAAGGCAAAGATACATGGCTTGGATTTATCGGTTTGCAGGGTCTTGAAAGCCAGTACTTCGACCTGATTCCCCATGAAAGGGAAGCCGATGGTCCTTACAGGGACCTTGCGGATTTTATCAGACGTACTGCTATTACACTGGACCAGGCAATTATCCTCATCCGCATCGGCGCATTTCGCTTTACGGGAAAGAATAAAAAGGAACTCTTATGGGAAGTGCATAATTACCTGGGCAACAAAACTATTCCGCAACAGAAAACTGAACTGTTTCATACTGAAATAAAGGAATTCCATTTACCTGATCTGCAAACTTCAGAGCTTGAGGATGCGTATAATGAGCTTGAATTACTGGGATATCCTTTGAGCCTGAGTATGTTCGATCTGATGAAATCATCGTACAGAGGAGATGTTCAGGTGGATGAACTTTCAAAACACATAGGAAAAAGCATAAAAATGGCAGGCAATTATGTCTGTGAGAAGAGCGTCCGAACTAAGAACAACAAGAAAATGTGGTTTGGGACATTTCTAGATAGCAGGGGCAACTTTCTGGATACCACTCATTTCCCTGCAAGCACGCCTGTTTACCCCTTCCGGGGTAAAGGCTGCTATCTGATCTTTGGAAAGGTTGTTCAGGATTTTGATTTTCCAAGTGTGGAAGTGATCAAATTTGCCAAGCTGCCGATTAAGGATAACCCTGCTATGTAGGGTAAGTCCCGCTAAACTTATTTGAAATTACATCTGATAATTAAGCAACAGCCTGATCATTTATCATAAAGCACGAGGGCAATAACCCCGGGAACAGTTACCTGCTCTCCGGTTCGTGTAAGTTTCCCGGTTTTTTCATCCCTCTTAAAAACCACAATATTATCCGTATCCCGGTTTGCAATTAATACATATTCACCTTTTTTATCGATCATGAAATTTCTCGGGTGCTTTCCTCCTGTGTTTTCATGCCCAACAAGCGTCATTTTCCCGCTTGCAGGATCTACCGAATAAATTACCAGGCTCTCATGGCCCCTGTTGGAGGCATATAAAAACTTACCGTCTGGTGAAAAATGAATGTCAGCAGCATGGCTGACTTCAGTAAAACCTTCCGGAAGCATAGTAAGCCGCTGCAGAGGACTTAAGGCCCCTGTGACGCTGTTGATCCTGAATGATGCAACAGTTGAGCTGATCTCTTCGGCAGAATACCCAAAATTGCCATTAGGGTGGATCGCAAAATGACGGGGTCCCGAACCGGGTGTATTCTGTACAAAAGGAATTACTGCCGGAGTCAGTTTACCTCCTGCCTGCACCTCATAGATCATTATCTTATCTATTCCAAGATCAGAAACATATATAAACTTACCGTCCTGAGAGGGAATAACGGAATGTATATGAGGGCCTTCCTGCCGTCCCACAACAATACTGCTCCCTGTATGTTTAATATGGTCAGAGGCCTTAGCCAGTGATCCATCTTTATTTATTGGCAAAACGGTTAAGGTCCCATCCCCATAATTGGAAACATAGGCATATCTTCCTTTTGGATCGATACTGATATGTGCAGGCCCTTTCCCCTCACCGGATTGTTCATTCAGTTTGGTCAAAAAACCCGTAACAGGATCTATTTTAAAAGACATGACAGCCCCGTTTCCATCTGTACCTGTGCCCCTGCCATATATTGAATATAAAAATCTCTTATCGGGACTTAATGCTAAAAAACCGGGACTGTTTCCTTCGGTCACAGTTTGTAACTCCCTAAGCTTTCCATTGCTTCGATCGAACTCAAAAACATATATTCCTTTACTTCCTCTGGTGGAAGAAGTTCCAGCATATATAATATCCTTTGTACCTGTCTGTGCTGAAGTGTATCCGCCTAACGTAAAAAACATGATCGCAACAAGCAGGAAACTAATGATCTTCTTCATAAACAGCTATTTAATTTTTGAATATATGAATTAATAAAATATTTATACTCTTGCAAATTAATATTTTGCTGATTTGAAGGGGTTCGACTGCTGATCAAATGGTTTTGAGATATCACGGATATATTCAACCATTTGCCATTCTTGTTCTTCGGAAAGCGTCTCCTTAAAGGAGGGCATTTCTCCCCTCCCTTCGCGAATCTTCCAGAACAATGATCCATCACTTTGATTTTTAATCTTTTCAGCTTTAAAATCAGCTGGTTTAACATTCAATCCTGCAGCAGCTGTTCCCTTTCCGTCGCCCTGAATGCCATGGCAGGACGCACAATACAGTGTATATATCTCCTGGCCCTGTGGTAAGGTAAGCGGTTCAATAAGATACGGATTTGCTAATGTATCAGTCCAGGCAGGGGCCTTCCAGGGATCCTGATCATCAATATAAGTACCTTTGAATGATACTATAAAAATGCTCAGGCACATCAGTGGGAGCAGTATTGTCCTAATTCCTGTTTGCATCAAATAGTATAAACTTTGTTATCCGGCTTATATTATCTATGACCCGGTTACATATTCCTGAGCACCCTGTAGACAAATAAGTAATTCAATTGATTATCCGCGTGAGCGTGCACCCGCCGGATGATAATTATGGCGTTTAGCTGTCCATTCTGCGTCACCATATTCACTCAGACTGACTTTTCCCTTCATGGTGTCTCCATTAACAGTTCCTGTAAATGTGAAGTTTATTCGCACACCTTCTTTGGTATAGGAGCTGCGTATAAGCACATCATTTCCATGAAGGGTTCCATCGAGATCACGGGAACCAATACTTGCAATATGGGTACCAATCAAATTACTATCTTTTTGTTCTATGATTAAAGTCTGATCTACCGTACTGGCGGAAAATTTCATCTTCAGATCCCATTGCCCGCCTATATCAGTGGCTGGAGCACCAGTGGGTCTTTTAATTTGCGGAGGATTAGAAAGTATGGCAAACACCCGGTCGGCAATTATCTTGTCTTCTCCCGCCTGAAGTGACGATGTGGATATACTGATGTTCGGCTGCAAATTTGGAGGAAATGGCAGGAAGCTGCCTGCCCCGCTTACGGCTATCCGGGGGGTGCCATCCCATAGAAGTTTCTCCATATCTTCACCTGTTAGTGGAATGACCAATTCATCCCATCTTACAGTTACAGAAGGCGCACGATTAGACCGGGCTGTTGGCTCATTTAGCTCGGTAGTCACACCGGGTATTTTTTCCAGACGGCTTATGATGTGATTGCCCCAGGATACCCATTTTTTCCATTCAGCTGCATGATCACGTTTGAACCACATTTCTGCAGCTGCAAGCATCCCCATGATCTCTTCCCGTCCAACCTTAAAACCACGCCCGAAGCCATGGTGTGGTCCGGCGTTAATACGCGATGCTATTATCAGGTCCTTACGGCCGATCAGTAATCCGGCACATTGAGGTCCGCGAAGATATTTACCTCCGCTGTAAGCAACAAGATCGGCTCCCTGCGATATATGAGGATTTGGGACTTCAAGACCTTCGGCAGCAGCATCAACAAGGATCGGCACACCCAGGGGCTTTGCTACAGAAGAAATTTCTTTCAGAGATAGCGGGCCGTTCTCAGAACGGCTTCCGGCAAGAACCAGGATCATAGCCGTACGCGGACCGATAGCCAGCTTCAGATCGTCCATGGTGGATACTTCAACCATGCGTACTCCTACTGCTTTTGCACCTGCATCATAAGCTGACCGTGAATATGCCGGAATAATCACCTCATCTTTCATGCCCCTGATATCAGGGATCATCCAGAGTTTATCCGGGTCACCACCTGTTACGCAACCCGCTGTACCCGCTGTAACAGCTGCTGAAGCACCGGATGTGATACAGCCAAATTCGGCACCGGTAATTTGAGCCAGCCGGGCGCCAACGCCATCCAT
>CAYHRC010000098.1:0-8747 GCA_964358565.1 uncultured Sphingobacterium sp.
ATTGTAGTGGAACTATAACCTCAAAAAACGGTCAACACTATTTAGGCATTGACACAACATAACCCGTAACTCATAACCCATAACCCGCAACCTAAAGCGCCAATCCAAATTCAACATCCCAGATCTTCACCAGCTTATCATCGCCAACTGAGATAAGATGCTGATTTACTGGCTCCCATACGATCTTGTTAATAGACAGGCGATGAGAATCATAGCCCTTTTCCAGGCTCAGAGTTTTCAATAATTCATAATTTTGATAATCCCAGATCTTAATGCTTTTATCCCTGCTCGCTGTAGCTAAAAATGGAAGTGTTGGATGAAATGCAATACTATAAATTGAGTAGAGGTGCGCCGGAATAGTTTTAGTCAGTGAATAATCTGATGTGTCCCATACTTTGAGCTGGGCATCTCTGCTGCCGGATAATAGCTGTTTGCCATCAGGAGAGAATTGCAGCGATGTGACAGGAAGTGTATGGCCATTCAGCTCATGAATCAAGCTAAAGTCATTCAGGCGGTAGATCCTGATGATACTGTCTTTGCATCCAAAAGCCCCTTTACTTCCATCCGGACTGATACTGATCACCCGAACAGTATCTGAAGAAACTTTAAAGTCATAAAGAAGTTTCAGGGAGCTCAGATCCCATACTGAAACTATTCCATCTTCTGATGATACGAGTATTTCATTCTTTAAAGGGATTGATTTAATATCAAAAACAGGAAGCTTATGAAATTGAAGGTTACCGCTGATTTTTTGATCTTCAAAATTGAATACATCCACCTGTCCGCTTCTTTCCCCGGCAAGAAGCAGGGGAGCTGTTTCCGGGCAATGTAAAGCATAAACGGATGATTTGACCGGGAAAAGAACCTTAATAAATCCTGGCGTCTTTAAGCTCCACTCAACGACGCCTTCATCATTACCTGCTGTAAAAATAATCCCTGCTTTTTGAGAATTCTCAACGGTAAAAACCGGATTTTGATGACCTGATAAAGTAGCTTTGTTGATAATTTCGATCATTTCTCTTAGGATTTCGCCTCCTGAGCAAATTGCAATAAATCAGTTTTTATCTGCTCAAATGCCTTTCAGCCAGATTATCGGCTATTGTTTTTAAGCTTACGTTCTTTTCTTTCAATAATACAAGGAGGTGAAAAATCAGGTCGGAACTTTCGTTTATAAAATCTTTCTCCGTCTCATTCAGCGCAGCAATAACTGTTTCCACGCCTTCCTCTCCAACTTTTTGGGCTATCTTATTAAGGCCTTTGCTCCGCAATGAATTCACATAAGATCCCTCAACCGGATTGTTATACCGGTCACCGATTATTTTTTCAAGCTCAAAAATAAAATTCTGATTATACTCTGTATCAAAGCAGCTTCTTGATCCTTTATGACAGGTTGGTCCCTGTGGATTAACCTTTATCAGAAGGGTGTCGTTATCGCAATCCTCTTGTATTGAGATCACGTTCAAAAAATTACCACTCTCTTCGCCTTTTGTCCATAAGCGGTTTTTTGTTCTTGAAAAGAAGGTCACTTTATTCTCAGAAATTGTTTTCTCGTAAGCCTCCTCATTCATGTAACCCAGCATGAGTACCTCCAGGGTTTTTTCGTCCTGAATTATTACCGGGACCAGGCCATCACTTTTATTAAAATCAATAGTCATCTCTTATCTTTAGCTTATAATCTAACTTCAATATTGTTCTCCCTCAATTTTAGTTTGAGGTCAGGGATTAATATTTCACCATAGTGAAATACAGAAGCAGCAAGTGCTGCATCAGCGTTTGTAAGCTGGAATACATCTATAAAGTCCTGTATGTTTCCCGCTCCTCCTGAAGCAATCAATGGAATACCTAAATTGTCATTTATCTTTTTTAACAATTCATTATCGAAGCCTGCCTTGGTTCCGTCATGGTCCATCGATGTCAGAAGGATTTCGCCAGCGCCTCTTTCCTCAGCTTCTTTTACCCAGGCTTCAGTTTCAATACTTGTTGCAATACGGCCCCCGTTCAGGTGGACATAATTTTTACCATTTATATTTTTTGTATCTATAGCTACAACTACGAATTGTTTACCGAAACCCAGGGCCAGCTCATCGATAAAACTGGGGTTCCTAACCGCAGCTGAATTAACTGAGATCTTGTCGGCACCGGAATTAAGCAATATATCAGCGTCAGAAATCTCGTTTATTCCTCCGCCGATCGTGAAAGGAATATTTACCTGCCTGGCTACAGACTTTACCAGTTCAACTAAAGTCTTCCTGCGTTCATGAGTAGCAGTAATATCCAGGAATACCAGTTCATCAGCGCCTTGTTGTGAATACTGGTAGGCCAGTTCCACAGGATCCCCTGCATCGCGTAAAGCAACAAAATTCACTCCCTTTACTGTGCGCCCGTCCTTGACATCAAGACAGGGGATAATTCGCTTGGCGAGTCCGGTTTGAGGCAGACCATGAAATGAGGGTTTGCTATATTGAGCTGAGATATTCAAAGCTTTTGAAGGCTGATTTAATTATGAGTTATGAGAATTTTGAATGGGAAAGCCTTTAACAGCCTTAGCTTTCATTTTAATGTTTGATCTTTTTCTAATGATGAAACTGATTTAAAAACTGATCAGAGCTTTCAAATTCCAGTCCTTGATCTCATCAATAGAGATGCGGCCTTCATAGATCGCTTTTCCAACTACACATGATTCTACTTTAATTTGTTGAAGGTCTTGAATGTCCTGCATGGAGCTGATACCCCCGGAAGCAATGAGTTTAATAAAGGGAGAATGATCCAGGAGTTTTTTATAAACATCAACTCCTGCACCTCCAAGTTTTCCGTCCTTATCTATATCGGTACATAAAAAGCGGTAGAAACTCAGGTTAAGACATTTATCCACATAGTCCATTAACTTGATTGGAGAACTTTCCATCCAGCCTGAATATTTAATTACTTCATCAAGCACATCAATGGCAATCACAACCTGATCTGAACACTTGTCCTTACCACAGATTTCACTGCTTAGTTCGGGAAGAAATTTAGCATTGGTAAGAGCCTGTGTTCCAACAATGACCCTATGAATTCCGTAATCGATCAGTTCCTTGACTTTATCAATACTTCTTACACCACCCCCGTACTGAATTTTTATGTCACTTTTATTAATGATATCAAAGAGGAACTTCTGATTGCTGAAATCACCCCTGGCTCCGTTCAAGTCAATAATATGTATGAACTCGGTACTGTTCGACTGATATTTCTCGATCATTTCTTCGAGTGTTACATCGTAATAGGTAGCCTGATCATAATCACCTTCGCGTAGACGGACAACCTTCCCGTTTAAAATATCAATTGCTGGAATTATATACATGTGCTTATGCTAAGTGTGCAAAATTTTTTAATATTTGTTCCCCGGCAAGTCCGGATTTCTCAGGGTGGAACTGAACACCATAAAAATTATCTTTCTGTATTACTGCAGAGAATTTTATTCCGTATTCTGCTAAAGCGGTTGTAAAATTAGAATTAAATTCTATAAAGTAAGAATGCACAAAATAAAAATGTGAGTTCTGTGATATTCCGGAGAAGAGAATGTTGCCCGGAATTGATTCCACTTTATTCCAGCCTGTATGAGGTACCTTAACGTGTAATTCATTACTGAAAAGCCTTGTTTTTAACGGAAAAATACCCAGCAGATCGGAATTTCCTTCTTCAGAAAATTCAGTTAATAATTGCATGCCTACACAAATACCGAGGACAGGTTTTTTTAAAGCCCGGATATAAGGAACAAATCCTGTTTGTTCAAGCTTTTTCATGGCGGCACCTGCATGCCCAACTCCCGGAATAATGTATCTGTCGTATTTCTCGAAATCTTCAGCGGCATTGATCATCCCGTAACTCAAACCCAGACGGTCCAGGGCCGCAGTCAGTGAAAAGATATTTCCGGCGCCATAATACACAATCCCGATCATAATACTCCTTTCGTGCTGGGCAGTTCGGTACCTGTTATTTTTATCGCCTGTTTTATACTTTTAGCAAGTGCTTTAAAGCTGGCTTCAATCATATGATGTGTATTACTACCATCCAGTATCTTAAGGTTTAAGTTCATTCCGGCATGTTCTGAAAATGATTTCATCCAGTGTTCAAACATTTCGGTCGGGAAGTCTCCTACATATTCACGGTCAAATTTTCCTTCATATATAAAATAGGCCCGATCAGAAAAGTCGATAGCACATTGGACAAGAGCCTCATCCATGGGTAAAAGAAACCCATAACGCTCAATACCCCGCTTATCTCCAAGGGCCTGTTTAAATGCTTTGCCTAAAGCAATTGCACTATCTTCAATGGTGTGGTGCTCATCAATCTCAAGGTCGCCGCTTACTTTAAGTGTCAGATCAACGCCTGAATGTTTGGCCAGCTGATCGAGCATATGATCGTAGAACTTTAATCCTGTATCGATGTGATGCTCCCCATTTCCATCGAGGTTTAATGTAAGCTGTATTCTTGTTTCTTTTGTGTTGCGCTCAAAATGAACGATGCGATCTTTCTTCCTTGTCAGATAATTACATATTTCAATCCAGTTTTTACTGTTAAATTCTACAGCATCATTTTTCTGATCGGAATAGTAAATAGCCTTGCAGCCAAGATTTTGGGCCAGTTGAATGTCTGTTTCACGGTCTCCTATTGTGTAAGAATGATCCAGGTCAATTGAATTCGATATCAGGTAACTGGTTAACATTCCTGTATTTGGCTTTCTGTTGGGACTTTTCGCTTCAGGAAGTGAGTCGTCGACAAAAATATGCGCAAAAGTAATGCCTTCATTGCTCAGAATGTCAAGCATTTTTTGTTGAGGTTTTTGAAAGTCTTCTTCCGGGAAGCTGCTTGTACCGCGTCCGTCCTGGTTTGTGACCATCACCAGCTCATAACCGAAATCCTGCAGTTTTTTAAGTGATGATATTGCATAAGGTAAAAACTCCAGTTTCTCGAGGCTATCAACCTGCAGATCAACAGGTGGTTCAACGATAATTGTGCCGTCACGATCTATAAATAATATTTTTTTCATCAGTTTTTAAATGGGTTCAGAGAAACTGTTCAGGGAATTAATTAATGTTTCATTCTCGTCAGGTGTTCCCACAGTTATCCGAAGGCTGCCCTCACAGAGCTCCACTTTAGAACGGTCACGAACAATGATCCCTTTCCGAACAAGAAAATTATAAATGCCAACTGCGTTTGTTGTTTTGACCAGGATAAAATTTGCATCCGAAGGATAAATTTTAATAACAAAAGGCTGGCTGGCTAAAGCGGAGATAAGTTTTTCGCGCTCTGAAACAGTGACTTTTATCCACTCGTTGATCAGTTCCACATTTTGTAACGCTTCGAGTGCCAGCGTTTGTGTTGCCTGATTAATGTTGTAGGGAGGCTTAACTTTATTGAAGACCTCTATGATTTCTTCACTTGCAAAGGCCATTCCCAGGCGCAGACCAGCCAGCCCCCAGGCTTTAGAAAGTGTTTGTAACACAACCAGGTTAGTATACTCCGTTAATTCCTGAATAAATGTCTTTTGTCTCGAATAGTTTATATATGCTTCATCTATTACCACCAGACCATTGAAATTAACCAATATGGTTTCGATATCATCCCTGTCCATAGAATTTCCTGTCGGATTATTCGGTGAGCAGATGAAGATGATCTTTGTGTTCTCATTGATAGCTTCAGAAATGCCTTCCAGATCCAGCTGAAAATCGGGACTGAGCTTTACCTTACGGACTTCAACGTCATTAATATTCGCCGAGACCTCATACATACCATATGTTGGTGGAACAATGATCACATTATCAACTCCCGGCCGGCAGAATGCGCGGAATAAAATATCAATGGCTTCATCACTGCCATTACCTAAAAAAATATTACGGGGAGGAACCCCTTTTATTTCACTCAGTCTTTGTTTAAGTTTATGCTGTAATGGATCAGGATAGCGGTTAAAATTCGTGTCAAGCGGAGAACCAAAGCTGTTTTCGTTGGCGTCTAAATAAATAGATGCTTCACCTTTAAACTCATCTCTTGCTGAAGAATAAGGAACCAGCTCTTTTATATTATTACGAAGTATATTTTGCAAATTGAACATTCTATTTTTTTGTTGATGAAAGATATGTTTCAGCCTTATTTCACCTGGCTATTCTTTAATCGGACAGTAACGGCATTTTTATGTGCCTGTAAACCTTCTAATGCGGCCAGAATCTCAACACTTGGACCGAGATTTTCAATTCCTTCTCTGCTCAGATGCTGAAAAGTGATCTTTTTTACGAAAGAATCAACAGAAACTCCTGAATAGGCCTTTGCATATGAACCTGTAGGAAGGGTGTGATTTGTGCCTGATGCGTAATCTCCGGCACTTTCCGGACTGAAATTGCCTAAAAATACTGAGCCTGCATTTACGATCAGTGGACTTATTGATCCCCATTTCTCTGTTGCAAGTATCAAATGTTCAGGAGCATAATTATTGCTGAATTTCATGGCCTCTTCTAAATCCTCCGTTAAAATTGCATATGAATTAGCTATGGCTTTAACTGCAATTTGAGCCCTTGGTAAAACGGGCAGTTGTCTTTCAAGCTCTGTTATAGTTTCGTCAATAATTCTTTTGGAATCAGACAGCAGGACAGCCTGACTGTCAGTTCCATGTTCGGCCTGTGCCAAAAGATCGGCAGCCAGATATATGGGATTGGCGGTGTCATCTGCAATGATAAGAACCTCTGAAGGACCTGCTGGCATATCAATAGCTGTTGCCGTTTCCAACTGGATCATAGTTTTGGCCCTGGTGACGTATTGATTTCCCGGCCCGAAAATTTTATCGACTTTTTGGATCGTTTCTGTTCCATATGCCATTGCAGCAATAGCCTGTGCCCCGCCCACCAGATAGATACGTTCAATGCCAAGAAGATGTGCGCAATAGGCAAGATAAGCATTAACCTTTCCGTCTTTTTGAGGAGGTGAGCACACAACTATCTCCCTGCATCCGGCAAGTCTGGCAGGAACACCAAGCATTAGGAAAGTGCTCGGTAAAACCGCAGTCCCTCCCGGAATATATAACCCGACCTTTTCAATTGCCCTCTTTTCTCTCCAGCAGATGACCCCTTTTGTGGTTTCGATCTTTTCTTCCTGCCCGAGCTGGGTCTCATGAAATTTTGTAATATTGTTAAAGGCAAGTGTAAGTGCCTGTTTTTCCTTTTCACCGATGCCGGCCGCTAATTGCTCAATATCATTTTTGCCGATAAATAGTTTATCGATCTTAATGCCATCAAACTTTTCTGCGAATGCCCGTAATGATGCATCGCCATTTAGTTTAACATCTTTAAGGATGTCTTCCACAACTGTCTTTATGCTATTGTTCTCATCCACATTCCGGATACAGAGCGCATTTGCCTGGTTTTCATCAAGATCCTTAAAGTTATAGACTTTTAGCATGGCAATAATTCCTTAATAATTGATTACCTTATAGTATGATCTTTTCAATTGGCATAACCACAATACCCTGAGCGCCGGCTGTTTTTAGCAGGCTGATCTTTTCCCAGAAATCGCGTTCTGATATAACCGTATGAATAGCTACCCAGCCATCTTCTGCCAGAGGGACAACTGTGGGGCTCTTAACTCCGGGAAGTAATTTCACAATTTTATCAAGGTTTTTTAGCTCGGCATTAAGCACCACATACTTAGTTTCTTTGGCACGCAGAACTGATTGAATTCTCTGTATAAGTTCCCTGATCAGGAGATTATCTTCTTCTCCCTTCCTTCCGATTAAAACTGCTTCAGATGAAAGAACATCAGCAAAGGGTTTAAGGCCGTTGCTTTTCAAAGTTCCGCCTGTAGACACAATATCGAATATCGCATCACTCAAGCCAAGTCCGGGTGAAATCTCCACCGAACCCGAGATTGTCCTTATATCCGCATTGATATTATTTTGTTCAAGAAATTTTTTCAGGATAACAGGATAGGATGTAGCAATAGACTTGCCGTTCAGGTCCTCAATATTTTCAATAGTACTATTATTCTGTACAGCGAGCTTCAGAGTACACTTACCGAAACCAAGCTTCTGCAAAAAGCTAACAGATACTTCAGTTTCACTGATCACATTTTCTCCGACGATACCCAGGTCGGCAATGCCATCCTGAACATATTCAGGGATATCATCATCGCGAAGGAATAAAATTTCCAGAGGGAAATTAGATACGGAGGATATTAAAGAACTTTTATAGTTTTCGAAACTTAATCCGCAATTTTTAAGAAGTTCAACCGATTTTTCGTTTAATCTACCAGATTTCTGGATAGCTATTTTAAGAGTTTTCAAATTGTATGTTTTAATCAGACCAAAAAATTATTAAGAAACAGTTTCACGTAGAAACGTACATTATTTTATCATCGCCGCAAAGCGATGATGGAAATGTACATGATGTGTGAAAACTAAAATCATATTTTTTGGCCCAAATCTGCTTGGGAGGCGTGCAAATATACAGATTGGATGTTAATTTGCAAAATTAAATAAGTAAGAGGTGTGAAATATCAGATACATGGTTCCAGGTGTATGGCGGAGAACTGGCCGATAGAAGAAGCGGTCAATAAGCTAGAGCCTTTTCTCAGTCCAGCGTCCGGATAATAAATTATTGCTTTACAGGAAGAATGTAAGAGTTAACAGGTTTTAATCTGCTTTTGAGCGTTGCCCCGTTGTGCGGGCCCGGGCTATCCACTACAATCTTTTTGATTCTCAAAAAGTATTTTCGTTTCTATCC
>CAYHRC010000099.1:0-8741 GCA_964358565.1 uncultured Sphingobacterium sp.
CAAGGAATTTGGCCTGGATCAGAGCAGAGCGAAAGTCGCTGACCTTTAGGATAAGCTGTTTCTTAATTTGCTCATTCTGATCAGGAAAAAAATCAGAAAAATTTTCCAGGTAGCTATATAAACGGGGGTTCATCCCAGCCGAAAGTACCACAGATGAATCTAATTCGCTTTCTGCAAAACCTTTTAATGCAGAAAGTGCATCGCTGATCTGCTCACCCTGAGTTTCTAAATTCATCCGGTCAACCTTGGCCATAATATTTACCTGAATATCACCTTTCTGCATTTCTGCACGTATCTCATTCTGTAGATTTTTACGGGTATCCGGATCATTCACACCCAGCATGTGAACATATTTAATTTTTAAGGCTGATGTGTCCGGCAGCAGATCAAAGTATCTGTTTATTTCTGTACCTGTTTCAAAGGCCTCCTGTTTCAAAGAATTGAACTGATCATTAACAATTTTTTTGATCATGTTCAGGTATGCAGTGATCCGCTTGCTGCGGAAATCAATCTCTTTTTTATTTATCGGGATAAATTGTTCATCGATTTTTTCTGTGTGAAATTGACGCATCCGCTCAATTAAAATATCATCCACTATAGATACTACTGATGTAATACCATAACGGGCAACTTTTAGAGGTGTATCAACGGAATAGGCAAGACCAAGAACAGGTATATGAAATGTATGACTCATGAATTTTTCAACATTAAGGTTAAACCACTAGTGCAAAGGAGGACAATCCTGACCATTAAAAATATGACTAAAGTCACAAAATGGAAATCCAATATCAAAATTGACAAAACATTGTTTAAACATAGCAATTCTTGCATCCTGTGTTATTTATGGAGCAAAATAGCTCAGAATGGCTATTTAAATAAGATATCAGGAGATTATTATTCCATTTCCAGCTTTCTGATCAATTCTGCACTCTGTGACCTTCCCTGGTCAAGACGTCTGGAAAAAAAGTTCTTCACCTGTTCAAAATGCTGTTTATAGCCTTCCATATCTCCATAACCAATTATTGACGACCATTCTCTTACTGCGGAATGGAATTCCAGATCGTCGCCGCGTATAGTTTTATCAAATAATGCAGTTTCTATGGATTCTTCCAGCAGCTCTTCATTTTTGAATAAGTATTCGGCGATTCCCAATCTTAACCGAAAAGGAGGGGTTTGGCAGATCAGGTTATCATACGGATTTACTCCTAAATGATACCATGCATCAACCATGCTCAGCAAGCTAAGATGCGAATTAGGCTTACGGCTCTCTGAGCCGACGGAAAGTGAGAAATCCTGCATAACTTTTTCATTAAGCATCAGTGGTTTATGGTCCTGCCCGAAAATAAAATCCCTGGCCTTATAAAGCCTCTTCCGGAATGCTGTCTCTTCTTCCCTGATCATCAGTTTAAATAATTCTGATTCAGACACAGCATAACGTTTTATCTGATGACGGGCATACGGGTTCAGGATTGCAAGGCCGCCATAAATATGTGCCTTGTAACTAAATATCCTCAAAGTGATAAGGATCTTAACATTGTCAATCCCACCCAGGTAGGAGGCATTTTCCCAGGGGAAAAAACCGGCTTCCTTCCATGCTGTGCCCATACTCTCAAAACCCACATGAGTGACAGCCTGAGTATCCGCAACAATTTTATCATGTTCATGGAAATCAGGGATCTCTTGTAAAACTGAGCCCAATTTTAAAAGAAGATCCGTCATTCTCTGATAGGCCTCTTTGCTGGTACGATGAGGGATGACGATCATTTTTTGTCCTTTCGGATCAAAGCCCGGCCCATGTAATGAATGGCAGGTGATGATATGAGTGTCTTTTGGAAGGTACTTTTCAAAAGCTTCTATTTCAGGGTGCTTAACAGATGTTTGTCCGGCCACAATTGCACCGTATTTGGTATAAGGACCGTATAAGCTAACCACCTCTGAAATGTGCTCTGCTTCAACTGAATAAAAGATAACATCAGAAATGCGGGAGACCTCTTTTCCATCATCGAGTACTTCTATTCCAAAGGGGCTCAATTCCTTTTCCAGGATTTCCCTGCGATGCGGCAGATCACATCCGTAAACCCTGTAACCTGCTTTGCTAAACGATTTGGCGTAGATACAGCCCATGTCGCCAAGACCAATGATTCCGATATTCATTTATTCTGTAAATTGTGTTTAGAAGGTGAAATTAAGAGTCATTTAAACTATGGTGACTTTCACACCGGTACTTTCAAGTTGTTTAACTAAATGCTCAGATATACCTTTGTCAGTAATTATGTGATCTATTTCGTCAATATTACAAATTTTTCCGAAGCCTCTTTTTCCGAATTTTGTAGAATCAGTAAGTATAATAGTTTTTTGTGATACACTGATCATCTGACGGTTAAGATGGGCCTCCATCATATTTGCTGTGGTTAAGCCAAATTCGAGATCAATACCATCGACTCCCAGAAATAGCTTGCTGCAAAAAAAGTCTTTCAATATGGTTTCTGAATAAGGTCCCATTACGGATGTTGAGCTTTTTCGCAGCATTCCACCCAGTTGAAGTACTTCTGTGTTCGGATGATGGGATAATTCAAGGGCGACATTCAAGGCAGAAGTAATAACGGTAAGAGGCAGATTAACAGGTATGCTTCGTGCAAAGGCCAGAACGGATGTGCCTGATGCAATGATGATCGAATCGTTTTCCAACACCAGTTCGGCTGCAGCTTGTCCAATACTTATCTTTTCGTTTGATTGCAGTTGTTCCTTCTCATTAACAGATCGGTCAATTATATAGGGATTACTTAAAGTGGCACCTCCGTGAATCTTGAAAAGTAAATTTTTATCTTCCAAAAGTTTTAAATCCTTTCGAATTGTTACTGATGAAACTTTTAATTCTGTACAGAGGTCTATAACATTGATGTATTGTTCTTTTTGAAGCTTTTTAATTATATACTGATGTCTTTCTGCTAAACTGATCATCTAATGATGGTTTTATGATTATTGCAAAATAGGAAAAAATAAATTAAGATCATTTTCCAAATGGAGCAGTAATATTTTTACTAATCGCATATAAGCTTTCACAATGATTACTTATTATTGCGTATTATTTCGATTTATTTTTTTTTATGGAATATTTTCAAGACCGCAATGTTTTAGCATCAAAATCTAACTGGGATATAATTATCATTGGAGGTGGGGCAACCGGGCTTGGAACCGCACTTGATGCAGCATCCCGTGGATTTAAGACACTTCTCCTGGAACAATCTGATTTTGCAAAAGGAACATCCAGCCGGAGTACAAAGCTGGTTCATGGCGGTGTGAGGTATCTCGCGCAGGGCGATATTGCACTTGTTTACCAGGCCTTAAAAGAAAGAGGCCGTTTGCAGGCCAACGCTGCGCATTTAGTTTCAAAAGAAGAATTCATTATACCCTGCTTCAGTTGGTTTTCTGTTGCAAAATACCTTGCCGGACTCAAGATGTATGATTGGCTTGCGGGCAAATATAGTTTCGGCAGATCTAAGTTCTTATCACGAAAGGAAGTACAGAAAAAGCTTCCTGGCCTTGCGGATAGGGGACTGATAGGTGGTATCCGCTATTTTGACGGAAAGTTTGATGATGCCCGCCTTGCGGTAAATATCGCACAAACGGCTATGGAACAGGGTGCAAGTGTACTTAACTATATCAGGGTTACAGATCTGTTAAAGAATGCTCAGGGGAAAATCTGCGGGGTAGTAGCTGAAGATATTTTAGACCATGCATGCTATAAATTGTATTCCAAAGCTGTAATTAATGCAACCGGTGTTTTTGTTGATGATATCCTGCAAATGAATGCACCTGATTCGAAGAAACTGGTCAGGCCGAGCCAGGGTATTCATATAGTCATTGAAAATTCATTTCTAGACAGTAGCGCAGCTCTGATGATCCCAAAAACAACTGACAAACGGGTGCTTTTTGCAGTGCCATGGCATTCAAAATTACTGGTTGGGACTACTGATACGCCCATTGACGCACACAGCCTCGAACCTCGTGCATTGGAGGAGGAGATTGAATTTATCCTGAGCACGGCTTCCAAATATTTAAAAAAGCAGGTTCTCAGGAAAGATGTTCTTAGTATTTTTGCCGGCTTAAGGCCTTTGGCGGCACCTGCAAAAAACGATACTGACAGTACCAGGGAAATATCAAGGGATCATAAGCTGATCGTTTCAGATTCAGGTTTAATCACCATTACAGGCGGGAAATGGACAACTTATAGAAAAATGTCTGAAGACACTGTTGATACTGCCATCCAAACTGCTAATTTAGGAAACAGAAGATGTGTCACTAAGAATTTGAAAATACATTCTTGTACAACAGAAAATACGGCCAGCCATCTCTCTATTTATGGAACAGATAAACTCTATATTGAAGAACTTGCAGCCCAAAACCCTGAATGGCAGGAAAAACTGCATGCTTCCTATCCAAATATTAAAGCTGAAGTTATCTGGGCAATGCGAAATGAAATGGCCTATACTGTCGAAGATGTTCTGGCCCGCCGGCTAAGAATTTTATTCGTGGATGCTAAGGCCGCAATTAAAATGAGTGTTCCTGTCGCAGAACTTATGGAAAGTGAAAATCAAAAGGGAATAATTTGGGTGGAAGAGCAGGTAAATACTTTTAAATTAATGGCAAGTCAATATTTATTAGAACCATCTGTTCAATCAGAAGAAAGTATACTTACAATTTAATTGATTTATGGCGGATTATATCTTATCCCTTGATCAGGGTACAACCAGTTCCAGAGCTATCGTTTTTAACCATAAAGGCAATATTGAAGCTGTTGCTCAGAAGGAATTTGAACAAATCTACCCTCAGCCAGGTTGGGTTGAGCATAATCCGATGGAAATCTGGTCATCACAATTATCAGTAGCCACTGAGGCCATAGTAAAAGCGGGTCTGAACTCAAAAGATATCCATGCTATTGGTATTACCAATCAAAGAGAAACTACTATTGTATGGGATAGAGAGACCGGCCTGCCGGTTCATAATGCCATTGTATGGCAGGACAGGCGCACTTCCGCTTATTGTGATTCTATGCGAAAGCAGCATGGTGATATGATCCGCAGGAAGACTGGCCTCATCATCGATTCCTACTTTTCGGCTACTAAAGTGAGATGGATACTTGAGAATGTAAAGGGGGCCAGAGATAGAGCGAATGAAGGTAAATTGCTCTTTGGAACGGTCGACAGCTGGCTGATCTGGAAATTGTCCGGAGGAACTACGCATGTTACAGATGTAACAAATGCATCGCGTACCATGCTGTATAATATTAACACCCTTCAATGGGATAAGGAATTGCTTGAGCTGTTTGCGATTCCGGAATCGATGCTTCCGGATGTTCGCTCTTCGAGCGAAGTATTTTGTGAAACAGCTGGCAATATCCTGGCAGCAAAAATTCCTATTGCCGGTATTGCAGGAGATCAGCAGGCAGCCCTGTTTGGCCAGATGTGCACTAAGGTGGGTATGGTTAAGAATACCTACGGGACAGGGTGTTTCATGCTCATGAATATAGGGGATAAGCCGACTATTTCGTCAAATAATTTATTGACAACAATTGCATGGCAGATCAATGGTAAAGTAACATACGCATTGGAGGGAAGTATTTTTATCGGAGGTGCAGTAGTTCAATGGTTAAGAGATGAGCTGGGGCTGATAAGCACTTCCGGCGACGTAGAAAACCTTGCTGCGAAAGTTAAAGATACTGGTGGTGTGTATATGGTTCCTGCATTTGCCGGTCTGGGTGCACCTCATTGGGATCAGCATGCCCGTGGGACGATTACAGGTATAACCAGGGGAACTAACTCTGCACATTTTGCCCGTGCCGCACTGGAAAGCATTGCCTATCAGACTATGGATGTATTAAAAGCAATGGAAGCAGATGCCGGAACGCCCATCAAAGAATTGAGAGTGGATGGCGGCGCTACAGCTAATAATTTGCTGATGCAGTTCCAGGCAGACATCCTCAGGTGCAGAGTGATCAGACCAAAAGTAACTGAGGTCACAGCATTAGGATCGGCTTATCTTGCCGGTCTTGCAACTGGGTTTTGGACTAGTGTTGAAGAAATTGCAGAGCAATGGCAGGTAGAACGGAATTTCGAACCGGCTGAAATAGAAAATTATGATGAGTTGATTAATGGATGGAATCGCGCGATCAAAGCGGCGAAAGCTAACGTAACTTTATAAACTTAAATATATCATATGACACCATTTCTAGCTGAATTCATTGGAACGGCTTTATTAATCTTACTGGGTAACGGAGTAGTAGCAAATGTAGTTTTAAACGGAACTAAAGGTAATGGGAGTGGTTGGATAGTGATCACCACCGGATGGGCTCTTGGAGTATTTGTAGGGGTTGTTATAGCAGGCCCTTTTAGCGGGGCACACCTCAATCCTGCAGTTACTATTGCACTGGCCATTTCGGGGAAATTTGAATGGGCACAAGTACCTTCATATATTCTGGCACAAATGCTTGGAGCTATGCTTGGAGCATTTTTGGTTTGGGTGAAGTACAAAGATCATTTTACTGCCACAGAAGATAAAGGTTTAAAGCTGGCTGCGTTCAGTACAGGACCGGCCATAAGAAATACCTTTTCTAACTTGATGAGCGAGATCATAGGTGCATTTGTTCTCCTGTTTGTAATCTTCTATTTCACAAATGCAGAAATAATTGATACGAAAACACCTGTAGGACTTGGTTCCATCGGAGCAATACCGGTAATGTTCCTTGTATGGGCAATAGGACTTTCACTTGGAGGAACTACAGGTTACGCTATTAACCCCGCCCGGGATCTTGGTCCAAGAATCATGCATAGTGTACTGCCAGTTGCGGGAAAGGGACCCAGCGACTGGTCTTATTCCTGGATACCTGTTGCAGGGCCAATGATAGGAGCGAGTCTCGCTGCCTTTCTTTACCTCGCTTTAAATCTTTCGTAGAGACGCACAATTGTGCGTCTCAATTTTAGAATACACAATTGTGCTTGAAAAGAATACACAATTGTGCTTGAAAAGAGACGCACAATTGTGCGTCTCTACAAGAAATCCTTCAAAATCGCTGCCCAAACCTGATAGTAAGATGTAATCCATACTTTCAGTTTTGCGATTTATTCTTTTGTATTCACTTTCCACGGAATGATCTTCGCTTTTTTATTAACATGAATTGATAAAACATGACAAAATGCTTCTTAATCGGTTGATTAGTTGGGGGTAAAATACTTTAAAAAGCCAGGATAAGGACAAGACGGGGTTATATTTTGTAATAAATGCAAAAACAAAACCCTGATAATCTTATTCCGTACAAAAGCGGTGTTTTATAATAAAATACTATTTTTGCTGTATGATGGACAACGGCGCATTATTAAAATCAATTATTGAAAATGCGATCGATGGTATTATAACAATTGACGATCGGGGCAATATTGAGACGATCAACCCGGCAGCCTGTAGATTATTTGGATATAGCAGCGAAGAGGTTTTAGGCAAAAATATAAAGATGCTTATGCCGAATCCTCACCATGACCAGCATGATGAATATATTGAACGCTACAAGCGAACCGGTGTACCTCATATCATAGGAATGGGAAGAGATGTTCCCGGATTACGGAAAGATGGCACTCAGTTTCCTTTTCGTTTAGGTGTTACTGAAGTAAAATATTCAGGTAAGGTAATTTATACCGGCTTTATTCATGACCTCAGTAAGGAAAGGGAGGCAGAGGCAAAGATAAGGCATTATGCTTCACAGCTCGAGAAACTCGTAGAAGAACGAACTAACTCTCTTCAAAAAACCGTTATTGAATTACAGGAAGCAAAAGAAGTTGTCAGTACATCATTAGAAAAAGAAAAGGAACTTAGCCAGATGAAAAGCCGTTTTGTTTCAATGGCTTCACATGAGTTTCGAACCCCTCTCAGCTCCATACAATTATCAGCCTCTCTGATAGAAAAATATAGTCAGCAATCTGATGTATCAAATATCTCCAAGCATGTAGGCAAGATCAAGAATTCTGTGGCAAACCTGACCACTATCCTGGATGATTTCCTTTCTCTGGAACGTCTTGAAGCAGGAAAGATACAGCCAGCCTTTAGTCAGTTTGACCTTGTGAAGCTTTCTGAAGAAATTACCGAGGAAATGCAGCTCATGGCTAAAAAGGATCAGAATATTATTTATCAGCATACTGGCTTACACAGCACTGTAATTCTCGATTTAAATCTTCTGCGTAATTGTATCATTAACCTGATATCGAATGCTATAAAATATTCAGGAGTAAACACCTTTATTGAATTTAATACCGAACTTACCGATAAGGAATGTATAATAACAGTGAAGGATAATGGCATCGGCATACCCGCAACTGATCACAAACATCTGTTCCAGCCTTTCTTCAGGGCTAATAATACCGGAAATATTCCTGGTACCGGATTAGGACTTAATATTATTCAACGATATGTAAGCTTAATGGGTGGAACTGTTAATTTCAGCAGTTTAGTTAATCAGAAAACTCAATTCATACTTAACTTCCCTCAATAATCAATTGAAATAAATGAAGAAGACCATATTAATTATTGAAGACAACGACGATATCAGGGAAAGCTCGGTTGAGATTCTTGAACTCGCCGATTATGAGGTTCTTCAAGCTTCCAATGGTAAAGTAGGTGTTGATCTGGCTCAGCGTCATTTGCCTGATATGATCCTGTGTGATATCATGATGCCAGAACTGGATGGTTACGGG
>CAYHRC010000100.1:0-8731 GCA_964358565.1 uncultured Sphingobacterium sp.
GGAACGCGACTTCCTGCTGCCTGCTTTTCCCTGGAAAGATCATATGCATTTTAAACAAAGCCCTCAGGAAAAACTAGATTATATTACCGGTTTGCAGAATAAAGGGGAAAGAGTGATGATGCTCGGCGATGGGCTGAATGATGCCGGAGCCCTCAAGCAAAGCAATGTAGGGATTGCGGTTACTGACAATATCAATAACTTCACTCCGGGTTGTGATGCAATACTTGATGGCTCAGGCTTTGAAAAGTTACCCAACTTTATCCAGCAGGCTAAAGACGCCATAAAGGTTATTCACATTAGTTTCTGCATTTCACTGATTTACAATGCAGCGGGTTTATTCTTTGCAGTTCAGGGCTTACTATCCCCATTGTTTGCAGCAATCCTGATGCCCCTGAGTACAGTTACCATTATATCTTTCACCAGCATAGCAACTCACATGTTTGCACGCAAAAATAAATTAATATGAGCATTCTATATTTTCTGATTGGTTGCAGTGTCTTTCTTGCCCTTGTGTTTTTAATTGCATTCTTCTGGGCCATTAAAAATGGGCAGAATGATGACACCTATACCCCATCATTAAGAATTTTATTTGACGATGAGATACCGGATCTGAAAAAAAGTGACGAGGATCATATATTAGAATAAGATATGTCATCCAATAGTCACTATTCTTGCATTAGTTTTACACCCATATAAAAAATCATTCAGTATGCTTGAAAAATTCAACTATGACAACAAAATTGTAAGAAATTTTGCCCTGGCCACGATTGTTTGGGGACTTATAGGAATGACTGTCGGCTTGTTGATCGCTATGCAGCTCTTTAAACCAGCACTGAATATGGGTTCGCAGTATAGCACATTCGGCCGCATCCGCCCGCTGCATACCAATGCAGTGATCTTCGCTTTTGTTGGTAACGGCATTTTCATGGGTATTTATTATTCCCTTCAACGCCTCTTAAAGGCCCGCATGTTCAGTGACCTGCTCAGCAAGATCCACTTTTGGGGCTGGCAGCTTATCATTGTGTCTGCAGTTATCACTTTGCCTCTCGGCTTGACCAGCTCGCATGAATACGCCGAACTGGAATGGCCAATCGATATCGCCATTACACTTATCTGGGTGGTATTTGGTGTAAATATGTTCGGAACTATCATTAAACGCCGCGAGCGTCATATGTATGTTGCCATCTGGTTTTATATTGCCACTTTCGTAACAGTTGCCGTTCTGCACATCGTCAATTCTTTTCAGCTGCCTGTTTCAGCATTCAAAAGCTATTATTTATATGCCGGTGTACAAGATGCGCTTGTACAATGGTGGTACGGACATAATGCAGTGGCATTCTTCCTGACCACGCCTTACCTTGGAATGATGTATTATTTCCTTCCTAAAATGGCACAGCGTCCGATATATTCATATAAATTAAGTATTCTTCACTTCTGGTCGCTCATCTTTATCTACATCTGGGCAGGTCCGCATCACTTATTATATACTTCCCTGCCGGGATGGGCTCAATCTCTGGGTGTAGTATTCTCGATCATGCTGATCGCCCCAAGTTGGGGAGGTATGATCAATGGCTTGCTGACACTGCGCGGAGCCTGGGATAAAGTGCGTGAAGACACCAACTTAAAATTCATGGTAGTAGGAATCACAGCGTATGGTATGGCTACCTTTGAAGGTCCGATGCTTGCCTTAAAGCAGATCAATGCAATCGCTCATTATACTGACTGGATAGTTGCCCACGTGCACGTTGGAGCTCTTGGATGGAACGGCTTCTTAACATTCGCCATTTTATACTGGTTGATACCGCGGATCTATCGTACAGAACTTTATTCTACAAAGCTGGCCTCATTCCACTTCTGGATCGGTACGCTTGGAATATTATTCTATGTTGTGCCCATGTACCTTTCAGGATTTACACAGGGACTGATGTGGAAAGAATTTACTCCCGAAGGAATGCTAAGGTACCCGAGTTTCCTTGAAACTACCCTTCAGCTATTACCTATGCACATCTTCCGTGCCATAGGCGGAGGGCTGTACTTCATTGGCGCCATTGTTATGACGTACAACCTGTACAAAACAATTTCTTCCGGCAAGCTTTTAGCTAACGAGCCGGCTGAAGCTATGGCTCTGACACCGGTATTCGTTCCGGTATCTTCAGAACGTTCATGGCACCGTTCCCTTGAGCGTAAGCCGATGTACTTCATGGTCCTTTCTCTCATCGTGATCCTGATCGGGGGCATGATAGAAATGATGCCAACCTTTCTGATCTCTTCTAATATTCCTACCATTTCGAGTGTTAAACCATACTCACCGCTTGAACTGCAGGGCCGTGATATTTATATCCGGGAAGGCTGTGTGAACTGCCACTCGCAGATGGTTCGTCCTTTCCGTTCTGAGACCGAACGATATGGCGAATACAGTAAAGCAGGTGAATTTGTTTACGATCACCCGCACCTGTGGGGCTCAAAACGGACAGGTCCCGATTTGCAGCGGGAGGGTGGAAAATATTCTAATGCATGGCATTTTAACCACCTTTTGGATCCAACAACCATGTCGCCGGGTAGCATCATGCCTCCGTATCCATGGCTGATCGATCAGACCCTGGATACCACAACCACTTCTACCAAGATCAATGCTATGCGCAAGCTCGGAGTGCCTTATGAGCCTTTATATGAAAAGATAGCAAATGATGATCTAAGAAAACAGGCTGAAACGATAACATCAAATCTTGCAAAGGATAACGTACAGGTAAAGAGTGATAAAGAGATCATTGCCATTGTTGCATACCTGCAGCGTTTGGGGATTGATATCAAAGCCAGCCGTATTACTGCTGGTCCTCAACCTGCAAATCAATAAGCTGGAGAAAGAAAAAATTAAAATATAAGAACATGTTCAAACAATTTATAGATAAAGCAATCGGTAGTGAAATCTACCTGATCACTTCTCTTGGAATATTTTTAGTGTTTTTCATTATAGTCGTAGTGATGCTTGTCATGATGAATAAAAAACACATTGCTTATATGAGCAAACTTCCTTTAAATGACGATAAATCTTAGAGAATATATGAAACGTTTGATTTACATCCTCCCATTATTATTGGCAGCATCTCCTGCACTAGCCGCTGCAGGAAGCTCAACAGATAGCCCGGGCAATTTGTATATGGACATATTAATTATTGTGTTCCTTGTTGCTGTATTATTACTTATTGTTGCAGTCGTATTGCTTAACGCAGCAAAAGTGATAGCAAAAGAGCTTATACAGCCAACACCTCTGCCAGCCGATGAACCAGCCAGGGTGCTTGAATTTGAAGAACAGGAGGCGCTTGAAAAGGCCAAACCGTCAATTTGGAGCAAAATACTGGGATTAAAGCCTATTTCGCAGGAGAAAGACATCATGCTTGATCATGATTTTGATGGCATCACCGAATTAGATAATCCTACCCCAGCCTGGTTTATGGGACTTTTTTACGGAACCATTGCTTTTGGTATTGTCTATATGTTCAATTACCATATTTTAAAATGGAGTCCTTTGCAGGATGAAGAATATGCCATTGAGGTAAAAGCTGCAGAACAAGCCAAAAAGGCATTTCTTGCTAAATCAGGTAACCTGATAGATGAAAACAATGTAGTCCTTGCTAAGGACGACGGTATACTTTCAGCGGGAAAAACGGTGTATCTCCAGAATTGCATAGCCTGTCATGGCGATAAGGGACAGGGAGTGGTTGGACCTAACCTTACGGACGATTACTGGCTGCACGGAGGGACTATCAATAATATCTTCAAAACTATAAAATATGGCGTTCCTGAAAAGGGGATGATATCATGGGAAAAAACCCTCACTCCAAAACAAACTTCTGATGTAAGCAATTACATCCTTTCCATTCAGGGGACAACCCCCCCAAATGCTAAAGCACCTCAGGGAACTAAATTATAAATTAATTAGTTAATTTTTATCCCTCAGCTTTCCTGTGAAAACTGAGGGATTTTTATTTTGGATCCATTCAAACCGACCTGAACCGAATTGAAAAATTTAGATTTAAGGCAAAGAAAAAGCAATATAACTATCGCCCTTTGGCATACCCAATTTTGTACCGCCGCAGGCAATCACGATAAACTGTTTGCCATTAATCTCGTAGGTTGAAGGTGTGGCAAAACCGGATGCCGGCAGGGTGTATTGCCACAGTAATTTTCCTGTTTTTTTATCAAAAGCTCTGAACATATTATCTTTAGTAGCAGCGATAAACAATAATCCTCCTCTGGTAATAAGCGGGCCGCCGTAGTTCTCTGTTCCGGTAACCGGAATGCCTTTCTCTGTTAATTCTTTAATCTCACCCAGAGGGATCTGCCAGACATGCTGCCCGGTATTTAAATTTATGGCTGTAAGTGTACCCCATGGAGGTGTAATAGCGGGATATCCCTTTTCGTCTAAAAATTTATTATAACCGTTAAATCTGTATGGAACATCAGGTGCATCATCCTTCGTTACAGGCAAGGCATCTTCCTTTTCTTCCCCGAAAAGATAAGATATGATGGCTTCTTTGTCGCGGGCGCTGATATTGCTAAGTCCGGGCATCATACCTTTTCCAGTACTTATTAAACTTGAAATAGATGCACGGTCCAGGCGGCCTTTTAAATTTGTTAATGCCGGATAACCACTTTGAGGATTTCCGGAGAAATCAGCTTTATGACATGATTGGCAGGCGTTAACATACAGGGAGCCCCCTGCCGTTACAGCCTTACCTGCAGCCATGTTTTTATGGCTCAAGCTAAAAAGCCAAGCCATTTCATTAGAGTTAACATATAAAATACCCTCCTTATCAACTGCAGCACCACCCCATTCTGCTCCGCCATCAGCACCAGGGAACAATATGGTTGGCTTGAATTCCAGGGGCTGAAATGTGCCTTTGTTTGCATACCGGTAAATTGAAAGCAGGGAATCCCTTTTAGCAGATATCGTACTAATATCACTTTCTTTTATTGATTGCCTTGCAAATGGTTTTGGCAAACGCGGTATCGGCTGTGTTAACCAGGCTTCCTCACCGGGAAGGGTAGAAGCCGGAAAAGCCATTTCATCAATTGGAAATAGTGGGGTTCCATTCTCCCTGTTGAAAACAAAAACATAACCCGATTTCGTCACCTGTGCTACCGCATCAATTGTTTTCCCATCCTTCCTGATGGTGATAAGGTTTGGCGGCGCCGGCAGATCCCTGTCCCAAATATCATGATGAACAGTTTGATAATGCCATATGTATTCACCAGTTTTAGCCTTGAGGGCGATAAGAGAATTAGCAAAGAGGTTTTTGCCCTTTCGGTTTCCTCCATAAAAATCAAATGCAGCTGAACCTGTGGGTACATAAATAATACCGCGTTTTCTGTCAATAGCCATCCCTGCCCAGTTATTTGCAGCGCCAATTGAAGGATTTTTAAAAGCATCCGCTGGCCATGTATCATATCCCAAATCCCTGGGATGAGGAATTGTCTTAAACACCCATTCAAGTTTTCCAGTTTGAACATTAAAAGCCTGAATATAACCCGGGGCAGAACCGGTGCCTTCACCTAAACGAACAGGCATAATGATCAGGTTTTCAAAAATGGTCCCCGGAGTAGTTGAAACAACATATTTATCAAAAGATGAACTCCCAAGGCCAGTTCTAAGGCTAACTCTACCTGAATCGCCAAATGATGTGATTAGTTTTCCGTTTACAGCGTTTACCGCATAAAGCCAGGACTGATATGCAAACAGGATCCTTTTGTCCCCACCTTTTTCCCAATAGCTCACTCCGCGGTTAACATTCGATGCGCCTTTACTTCCGGGTGCAAAACGCCATATTTCTTTTCCTGTAGCCGCGTCCAATGCAAATACGTGGTTGGAAGCAGTGACAGCAAATAAACGCTGATTTACGATAATCGGATTACACTGGACTTGTCCCGAATCACCTGCATGATACTCCAGCAATTTTTAATGAACCTACATTTCTTGTATTGATCTGCGATATGTCAGAATAATGGTTCCTGTCGCCCCCGCCCAGATATTCGGGCCATTCTTTATCTTTCTTACCTTCGTCGATATAAGCCAGCAAGCTGAAGAATACAAAACACAAACACAGTAAGCTGCTTAATTTATACCAAACGTTTTTCATAAATGATTTATAAATATTGAAGAGTTAAGGATTGCCAGGTTAATCCAATATATATGTGGCTAATTTAATTCTTCGTAATTTATAAAAAAGATATATATCGAAAGAAACGCTGTTAAACGCTGACAGGGTTTGACAACCGCTGCCAGTCTGGAACCCTGTCAGCGTTCCAAAAGCATATCTGCAAGACGATCATCCCTTTCATAAATATCTTTCCGGAAATTAATCCTGCCTTCCGCATCAACAAAAGCAGTAAAATATACTATAAAAACAGGCACAGTACTTTTTAACTTAACAAACCTCTCGTACCCGGCATTCATTGCATTCCTGATCCTTTCACTATCCCATGAGGGATCATCGCGGAGCAGGAATTCAGCCATCTTAAAGGGTTCACTTATCCGGATGCAACCATGACTGAAAGCCCGGGAAGATTCGTCAAACAAGGATTTAACAGGGGTGTCATGCAAATAGATATTGTAGCTGTTGGGGAAAAGGAATTTAACCAGGCCCAGTGAATTTCCAGGTCCCGGTCTCTGTCTTATTTCAGGCAGGCCATCCCTGTATCCATAAACTTCCATATCATGCCTGCTGAGGTAACCAGGATTTTTGCGTATACCCGGTAAAATTTCATTCCTTACAATGCTTGGCGGCACATTCCAGTAAGGACTGAATACCACATACTTTAAATCGCCGCTAAAAACCACCGTTTTATGCATGGCCTTACCAACCACTACATTGCAGCTCCATAATAAGCTGTCAGAGTTATAAACATGTAATTTAAATTCCGGAATGTTAACAACAAGGTAATCCTTGCTTAAAGTTACCGGCAGCCACCGGCTGCGCTCCATATTAACCATTAACTGTTTCAGCCGGCTTTCATAAGGAACATTTAATTCATCGAATACATCCTTTCTCAAAATTCCATCATCTTTCAGGCCATGTCTCGACTGAAATTTTTTCACGGCTTCCTGTAGTTCCTCATCATAGGTTCCCCTCCAGGTATCTCCCTGATAATCCCCGAGGTCAAAAAGCCTTTGACTAACCTCTTTTATTACTAAAGATGAATCACCAGGTTTGTAAGATCTGCTGCCTGGTTTAATTTTAATCCACCGTCCCTGCTCCTGCAGCTTTCTATATTTAATAAGGTATTCCCTCAAAAGGTTGTATTGCCGGTATACAGGTGCCCTTTCAGAAATAATTTCACCAGGTTTTCCTAATAAAATACTGTCAAGATATTGTTCATAAGAGACCTTCTTACGGGGAAGATACCAATTAGTAGCTTTTGAAACTGAAACATCCATCCCTTGCCATACTATATCCGCAAAAGCGAAATAACCGGCAGTCAGCATGAGCTCAAGCTTTATTTTAAGCGGTCCCGAGTATTGGCCCTGAAGACCGCTATACATAAGCGAATCAAGTGACCTATAATAAGGCAGCTCTTTATCAAGGCCTTCATTTTTCAAATTCATTATCCTGTCTGCAAGGTTACCAGCATGCTCAATAAGGCCTTCTTTATCAAACCAGGCAAATGCAAAATTCCGGTGTCTGTAAAAAGCTCTTATATCCTGTTCGTATGATTTAAATTCGGGATAGGACATAAGAAATCGACTGATCTCCAGACTGTCAAAAGCAGAATATGTTTGTGAGCTGAAGCTACCGGGGATGGTACTATTCCAGTCGTTTTGAACCCAGATTTTCAGGGAATCATCGCTTATCTGCTTGGTATTGTCTTTAGCCTGCCCGCATCTGCTGAAAGGCAAGAGGATAATCGAAATGAACAGAAACAAATACAGCACTTTAAGTCGCATAAACTTTTCGTTAATACTTCACTTGTGATAACATGAGAGGTTTTACACCGATGATAAAACTTACCCTCACATCATCCCTGGTTACCATTCCTCCCATCAGTGATTGCTTAGGGGTAACATTGTAGGAACTCAGTTTCAAATCATGTGTTCCTGAAAAAGTAATGACACCATCATTAATTACTGTAGCAATCAGATTCATTGTGATTGCCTGAGTTACTCCTGCAATACTAAGGTTTCCAGTGGCCTTGACCATGTACTGGTCTTTATCATCCCATCCTGTGATTTCAGCTCTGACATATTTGAAGTATATTTTATCAAAAGGATAAGATTTAAGAGTTTTATGGGCTATTCGATCCATGCGGGTATTCGGACTGGTTAATTTGTTAACCGGTACAGCAAAAATCAATGAATTGATGGATTTCAACTGCCTGTTAATCATAGTGAGCTGGGCCCGGCATTCTACACTGTCCGTCTTCATCTTCCAGTTATAATTATTAGTGAAACCACTTACTTCAATTTCACCTGAATGAAAAACATACGTTTGCTGCTGTCCGTAAACAAAAACAGCGGGCAAAATAAGCAAGGCCAGGACAAATATGCTCAGATATGACTTCCCGGGCCTTTTAATGTGATAACAGATTTGCATTTTCATATCTGTTACATTTATAAGTTGATTATGTTTCAGCGGGATTCAAATAACCATTTGAATGGCCTGAACTTTTCTTCAAACTTTAACCCGTGGTACTTTGCGGGTAAACTTGTAGTACTCATGATCTTCATTAAAGCGGG
>CAYHRC010000101.1:0-8663 GCA_964358565.1 uncultured Sphingobacterium sp.
CTTATCACCTTATCTGCAGAAGGAAGTTGAAGCTCTTGGCTATAAAATTTCAAGAACCTTCAGTACCGGTCTCGAACTCGAGGGTTCTCTAAATGACTGCATCCCGCTGAATCTTAATCTGCGCTGCGCAAGCCAGGTTCTTTATTCCATTAAAACTTTTACCGCAGAGAATCCTGCCAGGCTTTATAAGGAGCTCCTTGACATTGCATGGGAAGAACTGATCGATTTTACAGGGTATTTCTCGGTTACTTCCACTGTAGATAATGAAACGATCACTACTCCGCTTTTCGCGAACCTGAAAGTGAAAGATGCCATTGTTGACAGGATCAAAGAAAAGAAGGAAATCAGGCCAAATACAGGCCCGGAAGCAAATAAAGCAGTGATCCACCTGTACTGGAAAGAGAATACTGCAGAAGTTTTTATTGACACTTCGGGTGAAACCCTGGCTAAACACGGTTACCGCAAGATCCCCGGAAAGGCCCCAATGCTTGAAGCCTTAGCTGCAGGAACAATTATGGCCACAGGCTGGGATAAAAAAAGTCCATTTGTGGTACCCATGTGCGGATCAGGAACACTAGCTATTGAGGCGGCATTGCTGGCAACCGATAAAACGCCAGGCATCTTCCGTATGAACTATGGATTTATGCATATCCTGGGTTATGAAGAAGAGGTGTTCTTTGAAGAAAGGCGAAAAATTAAAGAGCAGGCTAAAAAAGAAATAAGTTTTAGAATTGTGGCCACAGATATTTCTGAGGATGCCATTGATATCTCCATTAAAAATGCCAGAACAGCAGGTGTTGACCATTTGATCGACTTTTCTGTCTGCGATTTTGCTGATACAGAAGTTCCCGAAGGCCCGGGTGTGGTTATTTTCAACCCGGAATATGGCGAACGTCTGGGTGTCCATTCCAAACTGGAAGCAACCTATAAACGCATCGGCGATTTCATGAAGCAGCAATGCAAAGGATACAGAGGTTATATTTTTACCGGCAATCCGGATCTTGCAAAAAAGATCGGATTACGTGCTTCACGCAGGATCGAGTTTTACAATGGCAAGCTGGACTGCCGTTTGCTCGAATATGAACTATATGAAGGCAGCAAAAGAGAACCAAAACCTGCAGAATAGCCTGATCATTTCCGCGACTGTAAATTATGTGAAACATAACGATTAATCATTTTTACGAAAAACTTCTTCTGTTAAAAGATAAAATGAACACCAAAACAGGACGTAGCCTGGCAGAAGAACGCCATAGCTTTATGCAAACTTATCTTGAACAGTTTAACTATGAATGGAATGGAGAACGATAATTATTTTTATTATTTTGCTTATGCCAGCAATCTGAAGGTTTCCTTGCTTGAACAAAGAACCGGCGGCAAAATTGAAAACTATACCCAGGGCAGGCTCCTTGATTATGGCTTTCGGTTCAACAAACTGAACGCGGATGGAAGTGCCAGAGCAAATATTATTGAATCTGAATCTGAAGATGTTTTCGGAGTTGTTTATCAGATCGATAAGAAATTTGAGGAAATCCTTTTAAAAACTGAACCCGGTTATAAACTGATCAGCGTACCGGTGGAAACAGCACAGGGAAATGTACAGGCATTTACCTTTATCTCCGATGAAGATCATGAAGACATCTATCCTGCGAAGGAATATTTAAGCACTATACTGGAAGGAGCTAAATATCATTCCTTGCCGGAGGAATACACAGACTTTATTGTTTCAATGTCTAAATAAAGTTCAGAGCAGCAAAATATATCAGCATCATGGTACTGCTAACCAGTGTCATGCGGGACATATTTTTGAAATTTGCCTGTTCAGGATCATTGTAAACTTTAATAAACCAGTTAAAGAAAACCACGAAAACAGACAACGCAAAGGGCAGGAACAACCAAAAGTTTTTCAGCAATTCCAGCCGGTACCAGTAGCTAAATAGAAAAACAAAAGAAAGTATAAAAAGCAAAGCGGAAAACCAGAAAGAACCGCGGATGCCTAAGACCATACTCAGCGTTCTGTCCCCTCTCCTTCTATCCTCATCGTGCTGATAGACCTGGGTTAATGGGTAGCTTGCTCCAATCAGGCAGGAACATATCAGCCCGGCTAAAGTAAAATTCAAATTCCAGCCATAAAGGGTATCCAGACCTGAAACTGCTGCGTAAGTACTCCAGTAAACACAGGCGCCCTGAAAAATAAATACGATCAAAAAACTTACCATGGGATATTTTTTTAACCTGGTGCGGGGATGGCTGTATAATTTTGAAAATAATCCATACATCAGAACGGCAATAAGTAAGATCCAGCTTACGAATACAGAAAGTACAATAGCAAGGAGATCAAGAAATAATGAAAAATAATAAAGGCTTTTATCAACTGCAGGAGGTTTTTCCAGCAGGGCAATACTTCCTTCATCTTTATCGAAATAACTGTTATAGCCATTGCTGGCAGGATAAACCAGCAGATGCCAGATAATGAATGTTAAGATCATATCTCCCCAAAGCAGCTGCGGTGCCTGACTGACAGCAAAAAGAAATACAGGCATCAGGAAAAAAGAGAACGCAAAACGCAGATGAAGTAATGCTGAAGCTGATGGCAAAATGTTCCGGAGAAAGTTCATATCACTAAAATAGCAATATAAAAATCACTTGAGAATTAAGATGATTAAAACAGGATAGCCCAAACCAGTGTTCAACTTTTATATAAATTTTAGTACTTTACTATTAGATGAGCAGTTGTATTAGCGCTATTGGTACCGCAAACCCCAAATACAGGATTCCGCAGAATGATATTTACCGATTTATGGTTCGCGCTTTTGATCTTGATACAAATAATCAGGCAAGATTAAAGAACATTTATGACCATTCAGGCATCGAACACCGTTATTCTGTAATTCCCGATTTTGGTGAAGTTAAGAGCAAAAATTATTCATTTTTTAAAGACACGCCTGATTTTGAGCCTTTCCCCGGCACACGTGAACGTTTGCGATTATACCAGGATAAGGCGGGGGATATCGCTGCTGAAGCTGCAAAGAACTGCCTGGGATCATTGGATCAGGATCTGACCTCCCGGATAAGTCACCTCATCACTGTCAGTTGTACCGGAATGCATGCTCCCGGCATTGATATTGAACTGGTCGAAAAACTCGGTTTGAACCGCCATGTCGAACGTACCTGCATTAATTTTATGGGCTGTTATGGTGCACTGAATGCACTTAAAACTGCTGATTACATCTGCAGGGCAGAAAACACTGCCAAAGTTCTGATCGTTAGCATTGAGCTGTGCACCCTTCACTTTCAGAAAGAGAGTACACTGGATAACTGGGTTGCAAATTCACTCTTTTCTGACGGTGCAGCCGCTGTGATTGTTGAAAACAACAGCTCCAGAACCAGAACGGGGAATAGCCTGGTATTGGAAACCTTCTATTCTGAATTTGTTCATGAAGCCAGAAAAGAAATGGGCTGGCACATGGGGGATACCGGGTTTGAAATGACCCTTACATCGAAAGTATCAAAACTTATTCAGAAACATATCGGCACGATCTCAGAACGACTCCTGGAAAAAGCAGGTCTTAGCTTAGAAAATATAGACCGCTATGCCATTCATCCCGGAGGCAGAAAGATCCTTGAAGCAGCCGAGAGCGCTCTTGGCTTTCCTTCGGAAGCGAATAAATTCGGGTATGAGATCTTAAGGAATTATGGAAATATGTCCTCAGCGAGTATATTATTTGTTCTTAAAAAGCTCCTGGAAGATCCGACCGCTGTTAATGGTGAAAATATCCTTGGATTTGCCTTCGGACCCGGGCTAACCGTAGAATCAATGATCTTAAAAAGAAACTGAGATGCCCGACTTTAGGTACCGGAGTATAGAGGAGGAAATGATGGATGATTTCTCCCTCGGACATGAGATCATAGATCCTATCATGGAAGAACTTGAGGTCATTAATAAGCTACTGGGAGGTTATCAGGTATTTTTCAATGCATTTAAAAAATTGAAAATTGCAGACGGAATGATCATCAGTGACTGGGGTTGCGGCGGCGGGGATTCATTGCGTGTTATTGCGGCCTGGGCCCGTAAAAAGAAAATAAATATCAGATTAATTGGAGTTGACGCCACAGAATCAGCTATTGAATATGCCAGAACAAGGTCGGGAAGCTATCCTGAGATCTCTTATATCCTTGCTGATGCAATGAGTGATTCATTGTATACAAACCAGTTTAATGTTATTATATCAAGCTTGTTTACGCATCACTTTTCTCAGGATAACTGGATAAATTTGATTAAAAAGATGGCTGACTGTGCTTCAGACTATGTGGTCATCAATGATCTTCACAGGCATTGGTTTGCCTATCATTCCATTGGGCTTTTGACTGCTATGCTTTCCCGATCTGAGCTTGTTAAGCACGATTCCAAGCTATCGGTATTACGCAGTTTTAAGCGAAGAGAATTAGAGCAAATGCTGGGGTCAGCCGGGATTGAAAAGTTTACGATAAAATGGATGTGGGCATTCAGGTGGCAAATTTGTATAGATACAAGCCGGTTGGAAGATTTGATGCAGAAAAAAATTTAACAATCTTAATATAAACTAATGGCGGAGGTTTTGATCATCGGCGGAGGTTTGGCTGGTTTGACAACATCCATCCTGTTACAAAAGAACGGGTATGAGGTTACGCTTATTGAGAAGAAAAAATATCCTTTTCACAGGGTCTGCGGAGAATATGTATCGAATGAAGCACTGCCTTTTTTAGAATTTCTGGGAATTGATGTCGCAGAGGCTGAACCTTCCCGTATTAACAAACTTTCTGTCAGTTCCGCATCAGGCAGGATCGTTCATGCTGCCCTCCCCCTTGGAGGTTTTGGCTTGAGCCGTTACAAATTTGACAACTTATTATTTAAGAACGCAGTAGCGCTCGGTGTTAAATTTATTTTCGAAAAGGCTACTGACATACAGTTCCATGAAGGCCGGTTTAAAGTATTGACTTCAGTAAATAATGTATATGAAGGAACTTTGGCTATTGCTTCATATGGCAAGCGATCCAACCTGGATCAAAAATTAAAACGCCGTTTTTTCTATAAGCGGAGCCCCTACCTCGGAGTAAAATATCATATCCGGACAGACCTGGACATTGATCTGATAAGACTGGACAATTTTCCGGGAGGTTATTGCGGCATTTGTAAAATAGAAGAAGATAAATACAACCTGTGCTACCTTTCTGAAACTGCTAATCTGAAGAAGTATTCTGGCATACCGGAAATGGAAGAGCAGGTTCTTTTTAAAAACCCCTACCTGAAATCAATATTTAAAAACTCAGAATTTGTTTTTGACAGGCCCGAAGTGATCAATGAGATATCTTTTGCCCGCAAAACTCTTGTTGAAGGACACCTCCTTTTTTGCGGGGATTCTGCAGGTATGATAACGCCGCTATGCGGAAATGGAATGGCTATCGCTATTCATTCAGGCAAGATCCTGGCGGAAAGTATCATCCGCTTTGGCGGAAAAGATCAAACCATTGACAGGCAGGCGCTTGAAAAAGAATATGTTTCCCGCTGGGAGAAAGAGTTTGCTCTGAGACTTAGGAGCGGAAGGTTAATTCAGAAATTATTCGGCAATTCTTTGATCTCTGACCTGTCTGTTTCTGCCCTGAATAAATTCCCATCCTTAACAGAAATGTTGGTCAAAAAGACGCATGGCAAAGTTTTTATATAGTAAATTGCATCATGAAATTATGGGTACTGGTATTTATCAATGCATTAGCCGTCGCGTTATCCTTATCGATAATCAACTTTTACTTTCAGCAAAAATGGATCGATTCCCTGATTACATTTTCTGTTTCACTTATAACCAGCTATGCCGTTTTCTATTACCTTATAGAGCGTTTCGTCTATAGTAAAATTAAGCTTATTTATAAGCTTATCCATAATCTCAAGCTTGGAAAGGACCTCAAAGATGCATTAGGTGAGTATGTTAGTGCCGATCCGATAAACGACGTTGAAAATGAAGTAAAAGAGTGGGCAAAAGATAAAAAGAAGGAAATAGATCTGTTGAACCAGCAGGAGAAATTCAGAAGAGAATTTCTGTCCAATATTTCACATGAATTAAAAACCCCCCTTTTCGCTATTCAGGGTTACATAGAAGCTTTACAGGACGGCGATATCGATGATCCTATCTTATCCCGTCAATTTCTTGAAAAAGCATCCCGAAATGCTGATCGTCTGGCTTTTTTTATCAAAGATCTGGATGCAATCTCAAAATTAGAAAGTGGCGAATCTCCAGTTCTTTATGAAAAATTTGACATTGCAGAATTAATCACAGATGTGATTGAAGCCATGGAATTAAAGGCAAAAAAATATAATATCAGCCTGGTTTTCAAAGAAAAATATAACACTCCAACCTGGGTGAATGCCGACAGAGAAAAGATAAGACAGGTCCTTGTGAACCTTTTGGACAATTCTTTTAAATATGGGAGCAACCCGGGTATCACTTCAATAAAGACCTTCGAACTTCATGATCAGATCCTCGTTGAAATAACAGATAATGGAATAGGAATAGAGGAGAAATACCTCCCCCGCTTATTTGAACGCTTTTATCGTATCGATAAAAGCAGATCCAGGCAGATCGGCGGCTCCGGTTTGGGACTGGCAATTGTCAAACATATTATTGAAGCTCATCAGCAAACGATCACCGTCAGAAGTACAGAAAATATTGGCTCGACTTTTGGCTTTACTCTGGAAAAAGCAAACTAATTGAGACCATCTGTTAACATTAACTTAACATTGGCATAGTACTTTTAGCTAATCTTTAAAACCTTACCACATGTCATTGAACAGTATCTTCCAGTACTTTATTCCTAAAGACAAAAAATTTTTTCCGCTTTTTGAAAAAGATAGTGCAAATCTTATCAAATTAGCTGAAAAGCTTGTTGAAGCAGTAAATACAGAAGACCTTACAATACGAAAAGAGCTCTTCCAGGATATTGAGAACCTGGAACACACTGGTGATGAGATCACACACCAGATCCATCTTGAACTCAGCAAAAATTTCATCACACCTTTTGACAGGGAGGATATTCACCGCCTGGCAAGTGCGATTGACGATATTGCCGATTATATTCACGGATCAGCAAGCAGGATGCATTTATACAAGGTAACCATTGTTACTCCTCCTATAAAGGAGCTTGCAGATCTTATTCTTCAGGCCTGCCAGGATCTGCATAAGGCCATTCTTGAGCTTCGTGATCTGAAAAATATACGTCTTATTGCCGATTCATGTGTTCGTATTAACAGTATCGAAAATCAAGCGGATTACGTTTTTGATAAAGCTGTAGGTGAGCTTTTCGAGTATGAAAAAGACGCTGTAAACCTCATTAAATATAAGGAGGTGCTTTCTGCAATGGAAACTGCCACTGATATGTGCGAGGATGCTGCAAATGTTTTGGAATCCATCCTGGTTAAAAACGCCTAAACTTTAAAACGATAATTCATCCGGCTTTATGGGTTTCACATTATTAATTATTGTCATAATTTTAGCATTGTTATTTGATTTCATTAATGGTTTCCATGATGCAGCAAATTCAATTGCTACCGTTGTTTCAACAAAGGTTCTAACCCCTTTCCAGGCAGTCCTCTGGGCAGCTTTTTTTAACTTTCTGGCGTACTGGATATTCAATCTTAATGTTGCGGATACTGTTGCCAAGACTGCAGATACCATGAACATTAATATGGTGGTGATCCTGGCTGGCGTCGTCGCAGCCATCTGCTGGAATCTGCTTACCTGGTGGTTTGGAATACCATCAAGCTCCTCACACACCCTGATCGGCGGATTTGCAGGAGCTGCAGTAGCCCATGGAGGTTTGGATGTAATTAATTTAGGTGTTATAGGCAGAGTTGCAGCCTTCATTGTTCTGGCCCCTATTATCGGGATGATCATGTCCTATATCATAACTGTCATCATTGTAAATATTTGCAGGTATGCTAATCCAGCGCGGGCTGAATGGTGGTTCAAAAAACTGCAGCTGATATCCTCAGGCTTATTTAGTCTGGGACATGGAGGTAACGATGCACAGAAGGTAATGGGTATTATTGCTGCCGCAGTGATCGTGTACCTGAAAGATGCTAACCTGAGTGTCGATACCATGTCGTCATGGCTCCATGTTGGTTACACAGTTATTGATGGCAAGGTAAAAATTGAACATATTCCGGAGTGGATCCCAATAGGCTGTTATACTGCGATTGCTGCCGGTACGATGAGCGGTGGCTGGAAAATCGTGAAAACGATGGGTACCAAGATCACCAAGGTTACTCCGCTGGAAGGCGTAGCTGCAGAAACTGCCGGTGCTATTACCCTTTTCATGACAGAGCATTTTAAGATACCAGTTTCAACAACTCACACCATTACTGGTGCTATTATAGGCGTAGGACTAAGCAAGCGCGTTTCTGCTGTCAGATGGGGCATTACGATCAGCCTGATGTGGGCATGGATATTGACCATACCGGTATCTGCAGCTCTGGCAGCCTTGTTTTACTTTATATTGAGCTTGTTTTTGTAAGATTAATCATTACACCTTTCATCTCAACAGGAGTCTATTTTAAAGGTGTCAGCCCCAGGGCAAACGCATTAAAATTCTTTGATCTGATCATTTAATGGCCAATGATCCGCAATAAATCATTT